>NZ_JBKBVU010000007.1:12890-40192 GCF_046289365.1 Caldimonas sp.
TCGTTGTTCTGCCTTCCTTTGTCGCTTCCCTCAACCTCTCTGGGCCCGGTCCGGGCAGGTGCTCCATCCGCACCCCTGCCACCCAGGCCACTTGCTGCCGGCGCAGCGCCGCCTCCAGCAGCGGAACCGCCGGGCCTTGTCCCGGCAAGTCCACGAATCCGCTCTTGAGCCAGTCCAGCAGCTCCTCGGTGGACGCACGCGATCCGCACAGCCGCAGCAGCCCCATCACGCAGGCACCCGCCCGGGTGGTGGAGAGCTTCCAGCCCGTCTCGTCATGGATGCGCACCCGTTCGCGCTCCAGCAGCGCCCGGATGCGGCGCACCAACCCCCGGTCCTGGGCCACCAGGGCGACCGGCACCTCCCCGTCGGCCACATGGCGCAAGACCCGGGCGGCGGCCCCCTGCGCCTCCTCCTCGGCGTCCTGACACACCGTCAGAGACGGCGCCTGCCCCGTCGGCGCGCTCCCGGCGGCCCCCGGGGGGTCGAGGTCCAGCCACAGCGCCGGCCCGCAAAACTGCGCCACCACCGATGCCATGAGGGCATCGGCGCCGCCGGCCTGCACCACCGCCCAGGCCGCGGGCTGCGCCTGGAACAGCCCGTCGGTGGGGACGGTGTCCCGCTGGCGCGCCCAGGCCCAGGCCACCCGTGCCAAGGCCCCCTCCACCTCGCCGGCGGCCACCTGGGCCGCCAGCCGGCCCTCGAGCCGCTCCTGCACGCGGGCCCACCAGGCCTCTCGCCGGTCGGGCGGCTGGCAGGCCGCCCCTTCCATCAGTTGGTGGGTCGTGTCCACGAGCAGCCGCACCCAGTGCCGGAACATCGCCGGGTCCGCCTGGGCCGTCTGCCGGGCCCAAGCCTGGCGTGCCAGCAATGGCGCGGCGGCCAGGCGGTCGATCACCGCATCGCCGGTGGGCACGTCCTGCGCCGCCTCCTCTCGCGGGCCCAGCGCGGCCGCCAGCGTCTCGGTGGTCTCGAATCGTGGCATCCAGCCGGCACCGGCGTGCCGGGCCCAGGCCTCGCGTGCCAGGGGCAGGTGTTGCGCAAAGGGCACGATCACCCAGAGATCACGCGCCACCAGGCCGTGCCGCCGGACGAAGTCCTGCAACACCATGGCCACCGCCCCCCACACGTCGGGCGGGCACGGCAGGCTGCGTCGTTCGAGCAAGGATGGGATCGAGGAAGACATGCATCGAAACGATTCGACCCACGCGGCCCCTTGCCGCGCGGACTCCCTGCCAAACCTAGGGCCGACAGGCTTTGTGTCAAAATCATTGTGCCTTGTCGGGCTGGCGGCCCGACGCACACGAGGATTGAACAATGAGCAGCGAGCTGATCAAACACGTCTCGGATGCGTCTTTCGACGCCGACGTGCTGCAGGCCGACAAGCCTGTGCTGGTGGACTACTGGGCCGAATGGTGTGGCCCGTGCAAGATGATCGCCCCCATCCTGGACGAGGTGGCCAAGGACTACAACGGCCGTCTGCAGATCGCCAAGATGAACGTCGACGAGAACCGAGAAGTGCCCGCCAAGTTCGGCATCCGCGGCATTCCCACGCTGATGCTCTTCAAGGGCGGCCAGCTCGCCGGCACCAAGGTCGGCGCATTGTCCAAGGCCCAGTTGACGGCCTTCGTCGACGGGCATCTATAATCAGCGCCAAAGTTGGCTGACGCCGGAGCCAAAAGCCCGGCGCAGCTCAACGGGCAACAGGTCGCTGAACACGCCGCTGCGCCCGATCGACGGCGCCCAGTTTCGGCTCACCACCCTTCCCAGATACAGCATCCGCGGACGTCGCGGGTGACGGCCGGTCCAGGCTGACAGGGCTGCATGCCGCAAGGGCATCGCTGCCGCCTCGCCGAGGCCTGGGCTCTTCCAGTTTCGACACCACACCGACCAGGGTTCCCACCCATGCACCTTTCAGAACTCAAAGTCCTGCACGTCTCGGAGCTCATCAAGATGGCCGAGTCGCTGGAGATCGAGAACACCAGCCGCATGCGCAAGCAGGAGCTGATGTTCGCGATCATGAAGAAGCGCGCCAAGCAGGGCGAGCAGGTCTTTGGCGATGGCGTGCTGGAAGTGCTGCCGGACGGCTTCGGCTTCCTGCGCTCGCCCGAGACCAGCTTCCTGGCCAGCACGGACGACATCTACCTCTCGCCCAGCCAGATCCGTCGCTTCAACTTGCACACCGGCGACATGATCGAGGGCGAGGTGCGCACGCCCAAGGACGGTGAGCGCTATTTCGCCCTGGTGAAGGTGGATCGTGTCAACGGCCTCACGCCCGAGGAGAACAAGCACAAGATCATGTTCGAGAACTTGACACCGCTCTTCCCGAAAGAGCAGTTCAAGCTCGAACGCGACATCCGGTCGGACGAAAACATCACCAGCCGCATCATCGACCTCATCGCCCCCATCGGCAAAGGCCAGCGTGCCCTGCTGGTGGCGCCGCCCAAAAGCGGCAAGACGGTGATGATGCAGCACCTGGCCCATGCCATCACGGCCAACCACCCCGACGTCTACCTCATCGTGCTGCTCGTGGACGAGCGCCCGGAGGAAGTGACCGAGATGCAGCGCACCGTGCGCGGCGAGGTCATCAGCTCCACCTTCGACGAACCCGCTGCCCGCCACGTGCAGGTGGCCGAGATGGTCATCGAGCGGGCCAAGCGCCTGGTCGAACTGAAGAAGGACGTGGTCATCCTGCTGGACTCCATCACCCGCTTGGCGCGCGCCTACAACAACGTGCTGCCCTCGTCGGGCAAGGTGCTTACCGGCGGCGTCGACGCCAACGCCCTGCAGCGGCCCAAGCGCTTCTTCGGTGCCGCCCGCAACATCGAGGAAGGCGGCTCACTCACCATCATCGGCACGGCACTGATCGACACCGGCAGCCGCATGGACGAGGTGATCTACGAAGAGTTCAAGGGCACCGGCAACTGCGAGATCCACCTCGATCGACGCATGGCCGAAAAGCGCGTCTACCCCTCCATCCTGCTGAACAAGTCGGGCACCCGCCGCGAGGAGCTGCTGCTCAAGCCCGAGATCCTGCAGAAGACCTGGATCCTGCGCAAACTCCTCTACCCGATGGACGAGATCGAGGCGATGGAGTTCATTCTCGACAAAATGAAGTCCACCAAGAACAACCACGACTTCTTCGACATGATGCGCCGAGGGGGGTGAGTCGGGACCAGAAACAGTCCCTGCGGACTGTTTCGCGCCCGACGAACCGGTCGAGCTTCAGCCAGACCGTTGAGAGCGCTGGCATCGCTTCTCCCTGTCAATGCGATCCGCGTTGTATAATGTGTGGTTTCCCGCATTCCGGAAAGTGCGCCGAGGGGTTCGGCGTGGCTCCCGGCGCACCTGCGACCAAAGGACCCGGCATGAAAGAAGGCATTCACCCCAACTACCGCGAAGTGTGCTTCGTGGACCTGTCCAACGGCTTCCAGTTCGTGACGCGCTCGTGCGCGCCCACCAAGGAAACCATCAAGCTGGACGACGGCCGCGAACTGCCGCTGTTCAAGCTGGAAACCACCAGCGAGACGCACCCCTTCTATACCGGCACGCAAAAGAGCGTGGACTCGCTGGGTGGCCGCGTCGAGAAGTTCCGCAACAAATTTGCGCGCGTCGGTCTCAAGAAGTAAAGTCTTGCTCCCGGTGTCTGCCTGCGGCACGCACCGACCCCTCCGACAAGGCAGCCCGGTTTCCGGGCTGCCTTGTTCGTTTCCGGCCCGGTCGGCGCGCCCCCTGCCCCGGCGCCGCCGAATTCCTGCATGATGGCGCCCGTGCTGCATGCCTCCCATCCCCCCTTGAACCAACCCACCCCTGCCATCGTCACGCAGCGCGCCGCCCGGCGCCTGCCCCGTCTGGCGCTGCTGCTGCTGTGTGCTGCGTATGTGCTACCGGGCCATTTCGGCCGCGATCCCTGGCGCAATGCGGACGTCACCGCATATGGCTACATGCACGCCCTGGCACAGGGAGGCGACTGGTGGCACCCGACAATCGCCGGGCTCCCCTCGGACGGCGGCCTGTTGCCGTACTGGCTGGGGGCGCTGTTCATCCAGGCACTGGGCGGCTGGATCGGCCCGGAGCTGGCCGCGCGCGTGCCTTTTGCGCTCTTGCTGGCCACCACCCTGGCACTCACCTGGTATAGCTGCTACCACCTGGCCCGCACCGAAGCCGCCCAGCCGGTGGCCTTTGCCTTCGGCGGGGAGGCCCATCCGGTGGACTATGCGCGGGCCGTGGCCGACGGGGCCGTGCTGGCTCTCCTGGCCAGCCTGGGCCTGCTGCAGCTCGGACACGAGATCACTCCTGAGCTGGTGCAGCTCGCCGGCGCCGGTCTGTGCCTGTACGCCGTCTCGGCCAGCACCTACCGCGGCTGGCAGCCGCGTCTGGCGATGCTGGCCGCCCTGCCGCTGATGGCTGGCAGCGGGGCGCCCAGCTTGGCTCTGGCCCTGGCCGCCGCTGCCGGGCTCGTATGCTGGTGGTCTCATTACGAAGCCACCCGGGCATTCGCCCCCTGGGTGCTGGCCTCGGCCCTGCTGGCCGGGTTGCTGGCCACGGCCTTTGGAACCTGGGGCTGGCGCGTGCAGGAATGGCCGTCCGTGGCCCAGGTATCGCGGTTGCTCGTGTGGTTCACCTGGCCGGCCTGGTTGCTCGCCGGCTGGACCTTGTGGCGCTGGCGCCACCACCTGCGGCATCGGCACATCGCCTGGCCTGCGTCGATGGCTGCCCTCGCCGTGACCGCCTGCGTGGCGATGAACGGCTCGGATCGTGCGCTGCTGCTCGGCCTGCCGGCCCTGGCCGTGCTTTCGGCCTTCGCCTTGCCCACGCTGCGCCGGCCCGTGGCCTCGGCGATCGACTGGTTCTCCGTGTGTTTCTTCACCGCCGGCGCGCTGTTCGTGTGGGTGATGTACATCGCCATGCACACGGGCATCCCTGCCAAGCCGGCCGCCAACATCGCCAAGCTCGCCCCGGGCTTCGAACCGAGTTTTTCCGTGACGGCGCTGTCGCTGGGCATCGTCGCCACGCTGGCCTGGGCCTGGCTGGTGCGCTGGCGCACGGGACGGCATCGCGAAGCCCTGTGGCGCAGCCTCGTGCTGCCAGCCGGCGGCGTCGCCCTGATCTGGCTGCTGATGCTCACGCTGTGGCTGCCGCTGCTGAACTACGCCCGCAGCGACCGGCCGCTGGTCGAGCGCCTGCAACGCCACCTGCCCGCCAACGCCTGCGTGCTCACCAGTGGGCTGCCGCGCCACCAGCTCGCGGCCCTGGAAGCCCTGGGCGGCCTGCGTGTGCAGGCCGGCATGGAGGGCGACCCGCAGGTCTGCCGTCACCTCCTGCTGATCGGGCCGCGGCGCAGCCCGCCCCCGGCCCCACCAGGCTGGACCCTGGTCACCGCCGAGCGGCGCCCCACGGATCGCCACGAACAGACCTATCTCTACCGCCGGGACTGACACCGAATGTCTGCTTGGCGGTCCATCGCCCGCGATGCGGGTTCCATCCTGATCGGCCAGCTCGCCACCATCGGCTTCGGTGTGGCCGACACGCTGATGGCCGGCCGCGCCTCCAGTGAGGACCTGGCCGCGCTGTCGATCGGTGCGGCCCTGTACATCAGCGTCTTCATCGGGCTGACCGGCGTGGTCCAGGCCCTGATCCCGGTGGTGGGCCAGCATCACGGCAGCGGCGAGCCGCGCCAGGTGGGGCGCGCCTTCCAGCAGGGCGTGTGGCTGGCCCTGGCGCTGGCCGTGCCCGGGATGGGGCTGATGTTCTTTCCCGGAGTGCTGCTGGCGCTCACCGATGTCGCGCCCGAGGTGGCCCAGCGCACGCGCGACTACCTGTTCTGGCTGGGCTGGGGCCTGCCGCTGGCGCTGCTGCTGCGGTGCTACAGCGCACTCAACCAGGGCATCTCCCGGCCGCTGCTGGTGACGGTGCTGCAACTGGGCGGCCTGGCGCTCAAGCTGCCGCTCAATGCCTGGCTGGTGTTCGGCGGCGGCGCTGTGCCGGCGCTGGGTGTGACGGGCTGCGCGCTGGCCACCCTGATCGTCCTGGTGCTGCAGACGGCCGTCGGCTGGACGATGCTCTCGCGGCACCCGTTGTATGCCCCGTTCGGGCTGTGGCGCGACTGGGACCGGCCCCGTTGGCGGGACCAAAAGGAACTGCTGCGGCTGGGCCTGCCCGCCGGCGCAAGCTACTTCGTCGAAGTGACGGCCTTCACGCTGATGGCCGTGTTCATCTCACACTTCGGCACGACGGCCCTGGCCGGCCATCAGATCGTGGCCAACCTCGCATCCGTGGCCTACATGCTGCCCCTGTCGATTGCGGTAGCCACGGGGGCCAAGGTGGCTCAACTGCGAGGCAGCGGGCAGCCTCAGGCAGCCTGGCTTGCCGGCTGCCAGGGCATTGGCATGGCTGTGGGCCTGTCGATGAGTCTGGGGGTGGTGCTCTTCGTCCTGCGCGCTCCCATCGCTGCGACCTACAGCCTGGATCCGGCCGTGCAGGCCATGGCCTTGCAGCTCTTTGTCTACATTGCCCTGTACCAGATCTTCGACGCCGCACAAGTCACGATCGCATTCGCGCTGCGCTCCTTTCGCATCGCCCTGGCTCCTGCGCTGGCTTATGTCGTGTCGCTATGGGGCCTGGGATTGGGAGGTGGATGGGTCCTGGGCTTCAACGTCACGGGCCACATCCCCGAGTCGTTGCAGGGAGCCCAAGGATTCTGGGCCGCCAACTTCGTGGCTCTGGGCACCGTCACCACGGTGCTGGCCCTCATGTATCGGCACTTGCGCGATCAACAACGGTGATCGTCGACGAGTGCGCCGGATCGCTCGTCTTCGAGCTTTCCGCCCAAGCGCCGGACCCGCTGCACCGGAAAAGTGATCGAGAACAGCGACCCCACCCCGGGTTCACTCTCAATATCCAGCTCGCCGGCATGCCGGAGGACCACGTGCTTGACGATGGACAAGCCCAACCCGGTGCCTCCCGTCTCGCGGGATCGACTGCCATCGACGCGATAGAACCGCTCGGTCAGACGCGGCAGATGCTCCTTGGACACTCCGATACCGGTGTCACGCACGGCAAACCGTCCTTCTCCGCTGGGTAGCACCTCCCAACGGACCTCGATGCGTCCGCCCGGGGCCGTGTAGCGGATGGCATTGCTGACCAGGTTGCCCATTGCGCTGAGCAGTTCGGTCTCGGCACCCGCCACCTCGGCAGCGTCTTGCAAGACAAAACGCAACTCGTGCTTGCCTTGAGACAAGCTCGTCGCATCCGCATGCAGGCAGTCCATCAATTTGGCGACCGAAATCCACAAATCCGTCGGTGGCCTTGGACTGCCTTCCAGTTGAGCCAAGGTGAGCAAATCCGTCACCAGGCTTTGCATGCGCTGGGTTTGCTGCGCCATCAAGCCCAATACACGCTTGCGCTCGACCTCAGTGAGGGGCAGATTCGTCATCGTTTCGATGAAGCCCGACAGCACCGTCAGCGGTGTGCGAATTTCATGCGATACGTTGGCCACGAAGTCGCGGCGCATCATGTCGGCGCGCTCGCGCTCGGTGATGTCCTGGGACAGCAACAGCTTCATGCCCTCGCCATAGGGGCGAATCAGCACCGACAAGGTCACCTGATCTCTCGGACTGACGAAGACCACCGGTAGGGAAAAATCTCCCGCTTGCAGGTAGTCGACGAACATTGGCGTGCGTACGAGATTGGTAACCCGCTGACCGATGTCGCGTCCCGGATCGATGCCCAAGTGTTCGGCACTGACGCGGTTACACCATTGGATGTGCTCGTCCTTGTCGAGCAGCATGACCCCATTGGGCGAGGCTTCGATCGCGGCCAGAAATTGCGTCAAGCGCAAACGTTCCTGAGACAGCGTGGCCTCTCTGGCACGAATGGCACGCTCGATGCGATACGCCAATTCGCCCCAAAGACCCACTTCTACGGGGGCCGGCCGGCCTTGATCATCCCTCAACCAACCCAGCACACGATAGCCGCGCATGGTATCGAAAAACACCACCGCGGCCACGGCTGAGGTCATCCCCAGAAGCAAGCCCAGCCAATGCCAGTACAGGCTGTCGCCCAACACATACCCCAACACTCCACCGCCAACGGCCGCGCCCACCACGGCACAGGCGCGAGGAATCCACCAATTCATGATCGGTGAGGCGTCAAGAAGTCGTGGTCTGGGTGTGCTGAGTCAAACGGTAGCCGGCCCCACGCACCGTTTCGATCATCGACGAGCATTGCACCGTGGATAGCGCCTCGCGCAAACGCTTGACGTGCACATCCACCGTGCGCTCCTCGATGAAGACATGGTCGCCCCAAACCCGATCGAGCAACTGAGCCCGGCTATGCACCCGTTCCGGATGCGTCATCAAGAAATGCAGCAGTCTGAACTCGGTGGGTCCGACCTTGACCTCTTGGCCTGCACGGGAGACACGGCGCGTGGACGGGTCCAGTCGCAAGCCCCCCACTTCCACCACCGTATCCAGCGCTTCGGGCGCCTTGCGCCGCAACACCGCCCGGATGCGGGCCATGAGTTCGTTGGTGGAAAAAGGCTTGGCGATGTAATCGTCAGCACCCGCATCCAACCCCGCCACACGGTCTACTTCCTCGCCACGCGCGGTCAGCATGATGATCGGCAAGGACTTGGTGCGTTCTTGACTGCGCAGCCGTTTGGCCAACGACAAGCCGGACTCCCCTGGCAACATCCAGTCCAGCAGCACGAGATCGGGCAACACCTTGGAAATCGCCAGTTCGGCCTGGTCGGCGCTGGAGGCCAGCGTCACCTCATAGCCGGCATGACGCAGATTCAAAGAGATGAGTTCGGCGATGGCGGATTCATCTTCCACCACCAACACGGACGCCAAGGTCATCGTTCTTGCCTTTCGTGCGAAGCTCTACCCGCTCAGCGCACCACCTGGTCGAGCGACTCGACGGGGTTGTGGCGCACATCGGTGCCTTTGACGACATAGATGATTTGCTCGGCCAAGTTTTTGGCGTGATCGCCCACCCGTTCAATCGCCTTGGCCACAAAGACCAGATCGATGCTCGCAGAGATCGTCCGAGGATCTTCCATCATGTAAGTGATGAGCTTGCGCATCAGACCATCGAACTCCTCGTCGATACGCGGATCGGCTTTGATGATCTCGGCAGCTTTCACCGCATCGAGCCGCGCGAAAGCGTCCAACGCGCTGCGCAACTGCTGGGTCGCCAAGCCGGCTTCGAACGAGATATCGGACAAAGGCAAGCGCATCCGGCTGGAGACGCCACCATTGATGAGGCGTTGCACCGTGCGCGCGATGCGTGCGGCTTCGTCGCCCACGCGCTCAAGGTTGCCGATCGCCTTGGAAATGGCGATCAACAGGCGTAGATCGCGTGCGGTGGGCTGTCGGCGTGCGATGATGATGGACAGGTCATGGTCGATGTCCACTTCCATGCCGTTGACCCGCTCTTCGAGCGTGAGCACCTGCGAAGCGGTCTCCCCGCTGAAATTCGTGAGGGCGTAGACGGCCTGGGCCACCTGCGATTCCACCAGCCCCCCCATTTCGAGCACTCGCGTCGAAATGCTGGACAGATCGGCATCGAATTGACTGGAGATATGTTTGTCGCTCATAGCATCCTCTCGATCGGTAGCGGTCAACCGAAACGACCGGTGATGTAGTCTTCGGTCTCGCGGCGCTGCGGCTTCATGAAAAGCTCGGTGGTCGCACCGTACTCGATCAACTTGCCCAAGTACATGTAGGCGGTGTAGTCCGAGACCCGAGCAGCTTGCTGCATGTTGTGAGTCACGATCACGATCGTGTACTTCGACTTCAGTTCATGCAACAGCTCCTCGACCTTTGCGGTCGAAATCGGGTCTAGCGCCGAGCAGGGCTCGTCCAACAGCAGCACTTCAGGCTCCAACGCAACAGCCCGTGCAATCACCAAACGCTGCTGCTGACCACCAGACAGACTCAGCCCGCTGGCATCGAGCCGATCCTTGACTTCGTCCCATAGTGCAGCCTGGCGCAAAGAACGCTCCACGACTTCGTCGAGCTGAGCGCGGTTTTTCACGCCCAGAAGCCGCAGACCATAGGCCACGTTCTCGTAGATCGATTTCGGAAAGGGATTGGGCTTTTGAAACACCATGCCCACACGGCGGCGCAATTGGGCCACGTTGACGCTGCGGTCGTAGATGTTCTTGCCGTCGAGCAGGATCTGGCCTTCCACGCGGCAGTTGTCGACGAGATCGTTCATCCGGTTAAAACAACGCAGCAGCGTGGATTTGCCGCAACCACTGGGCCCGATGAAGGCCACAACCTGCCCCCGCGGGATATCCATCGACACGTCAAACAGCGCCTGTTTGGCCCCATAAAAGAGATTCAACCCCTTGACGGACAGCGCCGCCTCGTGATCAGAGACGGGACGCGTGGGGGCAGCCGCAGCAGGCACGGCCGTTTCGATCGTGACCCGCGGCGCAGCGGCTTCGGTGAAGGCGTTCATCGGGTTTTCTCCAGACATCCAAAAGAATCTAGCACTGTCACATCAAACCGAGTCGAGACCGCGGAACTTCTCACGCAGCCGGTTGCGCAGCCGGATCGCCGCGAGATTCAAGCCCATGATCACGACCACCAACAGCAAAGCCGTCGCGTACACCAAGGGACGGGCCGCCTCCACGTTGGGGCTTTGGAAACCCACGTCGTAAATGTGAAAGCCCAAATGCATGAACTTGCGCTCCAGGTGCAGGTAAGGGAAATAGCCATCCAGTGGCAGGGACGGCGCGAGCTTGACCACGCCCACCAGCATCAGCGGCGCCACCTCCCCCGCAGCACGGGCCACCGCCAGGATCAAGCCGGTCATCATCGCCGGGCTGGCCATCGGCAGCACCGTGCGCCACAGCGTCTCGGCCTTCGTCGCGCCTAGTGCCAAGCTGCCTTCGCGAACGGAGCGTGGCACGCGCGACAGCCCCTCCTCGGTGGCCACAATGACCACCGGCAACGTCAAAATGGCCAAGGTCAACGACGCCCACAGCAGGCCGGGGCTGCCGAAGGTCGGAGCTGGCAAGGCCTCCGGGAAAAACAGCCGGTCGATGTTGCCCCCCAGGAAGTACACGAAGAAGCCCAGACCGAACACCCCGTAGACGATGGACGGCACGCCGGCCAAATTGTTCACCGAGATGCGGATGATGCGGATCAGGGGGCCCTGCTTGGCGTACTCGCGCATGTACACGGCAGCCATGATGCCCAACGGCGTGACCATCACCGACATCAGCAAGACCATCAGCACGGTGCCGAAGATCGCCGGGAAGATACCCCCTTCGGTGTTGGCCTCTCGGGGATCATCCCAGATGAATTCATGCAACTTGCGGACGTAGTGTGCGATCTTCTCGAACAGACCCATGGCATTGGGCCGGTAGGCATCGGCCACATTGGCCAGCTTCACCTCGACCTCTTGCCCGCTCATCACCCGACCGACCAAGGAATCGCGGCCGATCTGCTCGCGCAGCACGCGCAATTCGTCCTGGAGCTTGGCAAAGCGGCCATTGAGCACTTCACGCTGACGTTCGATATCGGCCTTTGCTACCTCGGTGAGCTGATGACGCAACTCCAAGCGGCGCTGCTTCAGGCGCAACTGCTCCAGCTCGTAGTTCACGCGCCCGATATCGTATTTTTCGATCTGGTGAATCCGATCGAACAATTCGCTGGCGCGTTGGACACGCCGCTGTAGCTCAGGCCAGGCTGCCTCGCCACTGGCGACGACTTGGCCGGCTTCTTTTACGGCCACGAGATGCCCATAGAAGTTGCCCCATTCGCGACGCTCGATCGTGACAATGTCTTTCGGGTACGTCAGTTCGCCCAACAAGGGCACGGGAAACCAGCGGAAATCCACCCCGGTGACATCGCGGTTGCCCATCTTCACGAGCACCCGCTCGGAGAAATTCGCCTCCCCCGGAATGTTGAAACCCGCTTCGCGCAAACGACGGGTGGCCACTTCCTCCCGCTCACGGATCTCACCAATGAGACCGACCCGTGAGCCGTCACGCTCGACGAAGGTGGTTTCCATCACCGGCTTGGGCCAGAAGTGATTCAGACCGCGCAAAGCCGTCAGCGCCAGCACGCCAGCAACCGCCAACACACAAGCCGCCACAGCCCCAGCCGTCAGCCAGATCCAGGGAGAACCGCTCTTGAACCAGTCTTTCATGATGTGTGCCCTCCCCCGTCAAATGCTGCTGTACTTCTCACGCAGGCGTTGACGCACCAGCTCGGCCACTGTGTTGACGAAGAACGTGAAGGCAAACAGCACCAGCGCCGACAGGAACAACAAGCGGTAGTGCGTTTCACCCACGCCCGCCTCCGGCATTTCCACCCCGATGTTGGCCGACAGCGTGCGAAAGCCCGTGAACATGCTGAAATCCATCACGGCCGTGTTGCCGGTGGCCATCAGCACGATCATCGTCTCACCAACGGCCCGTCCCAAGCCGATCATCACCGCAGAGAAAATGCCGGGGCTGGCCGTCAGCAGCACCACCCCTGTGAGCGTTTGCCAAGGCGTCGCCCCCAGCGCCAAGGAGCCGGACGTCAAGGCCTTGGGCACACTGAAGATCGCGTCTTCCGCGATCGAGAAGATCGTGGGCGTCACCGCGAACCCCATGGCAATCCCCACCACGAGCGAGTTGCGCTGCTCATACGTGATGCCCAGCTCGGTGCTCAGCCAATGCGGCATGTCCCCCCCGAAAAACGCGGCCTCGATGGGGTGGCCGATCTGGAAGATGAGCCACACCACGCCAACGAGCACCGGCATCAACAAGGCCGCCTCCCAACCGGCTGGAATACGGCCGGTCACCGAAGCAGGCAACAGATGCCAGACATAAGCGGCCGCCACCATCGAGACGGGCAGCAACACGATGCACAACAGCACACCGGCCAGGTTGTTCTCCACCAAGGGCGCCAGCCACAATCCCGCCAAAAAGCCCAGCACAACGGTCGGCAAGGCCTCCATCACCTCAATGGTGGGTTTGACGAGGGTGCGCATGCGCGGCGTCATGAAGTAAGCGGTGAAAATGGCGCCGAGGATGGCCAGAGGCACCGAAATCAGCATCGCATACGTGGCGGCTTTGATCGTGCCATAGGTCAAGGGCGCCAAGCTGAACTTGGGTTCGAAGTCCGAATTGGCCGCTGAGGACTGCCAAACGTAGTCGGGCTCCTCATAGCTTTCGTACCACACCTTCTCCCACAAACTGTGGAAGGACACCTCCGGGTAGTGGTTGTCCACCGCGGCCGAATACACCCGTCCCGCGGCATCGAGGGCCAAGTAGCCATTCCCGCGAGGCGGCACCCCCAAAACCACCAACGGCTGATCGCTGAGTTTCTCCGTGAAGAGCAAGCGCTGCGACGTGGCGTAATAGCTGCCCAGATGGCCCTTGGCGTCGCCGACGATGAAGCCTTTGCGGAAGAACTCCGGTGCAATGGCCGTAACCTCCGCAGGCATGGGCTTGAACTCGCGGATCTTGCGCAGCGCGAAGTTGGCTCCCTCGGTGCGCACGAGGAACCATTGCGCGAGCCGACCTTGATCCGTGCCAAGAATGATGGAAAAGCCGCCACTGAGCATGGTGATCGCGGTGACCTTCTCTCCGGCCGGCACCAAGTCGACCGTCTCCAGCAAACGCGGCTGCTCCTTATTGCTCAAGTCGTAACGCGCCAACCCACGATCGCCGAACAGGACGTACAGCTCACGCTGCTTGGACTCGATGATGAGCTTGCGAATGCCCGCTGGCGGCGACCCAATCTCAGACTGCTGCACCTCACTTTGTTTTTCGCCCGTCATCATGTTCGTGGTGACACTCACCGCCGACAACAGCAGCCGGCCGTCGTCGGTTTGCGCCACGATGGTCGATCCATCGTCCGTGATCTGCACGCCCAAGTTGACGATCGCGCGCCCTTGCGCATCGACGACCACCGGCGCTTCGCCCACCGGATACTCCAAACCCGGCGTGATCGTGCGCTGATCGTTCGGGAAACTCACGTCGAAGCGCTGTTTGACCAGGATCACACGTCCATCGGACAAACCGAAGCCTTGTCCATAGCTGCGACGCTCGCCCAAATCGGCGCTGGTCACACGCACTCCCGCAGGCACCGGCACCCGCGCTTCGGACACCAGCTCACCGGAGTCGAAGCGAAAAAACGTGAACACCCCTTCAGCACTGACGCGCACCCCAATTTCCCGTTGCTCCTCACCGGTGAACGCCAGCGTCGCCTGGTCTTTCGGGCCAGGCAGCGCATATTGGCTGCGGTTTTCCACACCGGGCGGCATGAACAAAGGGACGACCACACTGGCCAGGTAGAAGAAAATGGCCGACACCGCCACGATCACACTGATGCCGCCGGCCGTCATCACCTTCTGAAAGATGCGATCCGACAGCAAGCGCCGGCTCATGGCCTTGTTGACGCTCAGAACGGTCTGAGAGGGGGTTGCTGTATTCATGAAGTGGGGTCTGTGCTGACACGAAACGAGGGTGGACGACTCACGTCGCCACCCTCTTGCGCTGTGCAAGCGGCAATTATCCGTTCGATGCGCGCAAAGCCTTGAAGCGCTCGGTCCGGTTGGCGGGTTTGCCTTGCTTGTAGCTCTGGCTGTTCATCACGTAGACGATGGTTTCGCCCTTGGGCCCCGCGCCGATGTCGGTGTAACTGTAGGGCACCTCGCCGTAGGCGATGAAGTCCTTCATGTCCTTGAGCTCGCCGAACAGGTAGAAGCGGCCGTTCTTGAACACTTCACCATAGAAATCGGGGGCAGCCTCCAACTGACCGGACATCACCAACTCACCCAGGCTGGGCTTGTTGTTCTTCACATCGTCGGATGTGATTCCAAACACAAGCGTGCGGCCCTGAGGGCCTTCACCGATGCGCGTGCGCGTCAACTGCACCTCGCCATGCGACAGAAAGTCCATGTAGTTGCGGGTATCACCGAACGCATAAATGCGCCCCGATTCGGGCAACACCACATAAAACTCTTTGGCCGAGGTCGCCGAGGCCGTGGACGAAGGAGCGGCGGGCGCGGCAGCCGGTGCCGGCGACGCGGGCGCGGCAGCTGCCGGCGCAGCCGGTTGCCCTGCACACCCAGCCAAGAGCATCACCGCGGCCCCCAGCGCGCCCAGACCCATCATTCGATTCATCGAGTATCTCCTGAATGTGACTCTCAGACCGCTGCTTGGGTGGCCCTGTGCCCCCCGAAGCAGCGCCACTGGACCGCCTTACTTGGTCAACTCGGCAAGAAAGCGATTGGCCATGGCCGCAGGCATGGGCACGAAGCCGTCTTTGACGACCACTTCCTGACCCTGCTTGGACAACACCATCTTGAAGAACTCACGCTCCAGCGGCGCCAGCGGCTGGTTGGGCTTCTTGTTCACGTAGATATAGAGCACACGGGCCAGCGGATAGGCGCCCGAGACAGAATTCTGAGCGGTCGGCTCGACGAACGGCTCACCCTTTTTCTTCGACAGCGGCAAAGCCCGCACGCCCGAGGTGCGATAGCCGATGCCCGAGTAGCCCAGAGCGTTCAACTGGGTCGACACACTTTGCACCACCGAAGCCGACCCCGGCTGCTCGGCCACGTTACGCTTGAAGTCCCCCTTGCAAAGCGCCACGTCTTTGAAGAACCCATAGGTGCCAGACACCGAATTGCGGCCATACAGCGCGATGTCGCGGTTGGCCCACTCGCCGGTCATGCCCACCTGTCCCCACTTGGTGATGTCGCTGGCGCCCCCGCAACGACGCCCCACCGACATGATGGCATCCACTTCCTGGATGCTCAGGCCGGGGATCGGGTTGTCCTTGTTCACGTACACCGCCAGCGCGTCGATGGCCACGCCTACGGCCGTGGGTTTGTAGCCGTGCTTCTTCTCGAACGCCTCGACCTCGCGCGCCGTCATCAGGCGGCTCATCGGGCCGAAGTTCGAGGCCCCTTCGGTCAGCGCCGGCGGCGCCGTCGAGGAGCCCGCGCCTTGGATCTGGATGTTGACATTCGGATAGATGCGCTTGAACTCCTCGGCCCACAGCGTCATGAGGTTGTTCAAGGTGTCCGACCCCACGCTGGTGAAGTTGCCGGACACACCCGGCGCCTTCTGGTAAACAGGCAAAGCGGGATCGACCTGCACGGCCTGGGCGAGCGCCGCTTGCGCGGCCAGGCCCGCGGCGACAAAACCCATCGCGACGGCGAGCTTCTTGAGAATCATCTGTCAACTCCAATCAATCGTTGGGGGATGCGGTTGAGAACGCAGGCGCATGGTAGGCGGCGATCGTGACAGGTCCGTGACAGCGTGCTTTCGCCTCATCGAGAGGCACCGCCGGCGCCGGCTCGATTCGCCCGCCCATGTGACAAAACCATGAGCGTTCGGTGACGAAGCACCGCGCCCGCGGGTCAGCGGGCCCGCCGCCTCCTGCGTATTGACAATAATTCGATATTTGTAGAAAGATAGAATAATGGAAGGCGCTCTGCCCATCTCAGACCCCAAAGCCGAAGCTCCCGCGCTGCAACGAGCGGCCGTACGTCTGGCTGCACTGGCCCAGCCGAGCCGGCTTGCGATCGTCCGCCACCTCATCCAGGCGGGCCCTGAAGGCCTCACGCCGGGAGCCTTGGCCCTAGCGCTGGAGATCCGTCCCAGTACTTTGTCCTTCCATCTCAAGGAATTGCTGCACTGCGGTTTGGTGCAAGCCCAGCCTCAGGGTCGTCACATCGTCTACCGCGCCGGCTACGTGCAAATGCGCGAGCTGATCGAATTTCTCACCGTGCACTGCTGCGCGGGGACTCCTTGTGAGCTGACTTCGTTATCGGCTTCGATGGACCTCGCCCTGCCTGACCGCACGGGCGAGGATGCAAACTGCTGCCCCCCCACCGACAACACCCCGATCATGACCCCCACACCACTGCACGTGCTCTTTTTGTGCACACACAACTCCGCCCGCAGCATTCTGGCCGAGGCCTTGCTGAATCATTTGGGCCAGGGGCGTTTTCGTGCCCATTCCGCCGGCAGCCAGCCCAAGACCGCACCCAACCCCTTGGCGCTTCGTGTTCTCGAGCAAGCTGGCATCCCGATCGAGGGCTTGCGCAGCAAATCCTGGGACGAATTTGCCGCACCAGAATCGCCAACCATGGATTTGGTGATCACGGTATGCGACCACGCGGCCAGCGAAGCCTGCCCCTATTGGCCTGGTCATCCAGTCACGGTCCACTGGGGCTATCCCGATCCGTCGGCGGTCGCAGGCGACGAAGCCACCCGCCTTGAGGCCTTCCAAGGCACGATGCTCGCCCTACGCCAGCGCATCGAGGCCTTGATTGCGCAAACTTCACCCGAGACCGATTGCGGCGCGATCGCGGCTCTCGCCCGCCGGCTGGCCCAGTCCTGAACTCTTGCGGGAAGACATCGATGGGCGTGTTCGAACGCTACCTGAGCATCTGGGTCGCCTTGGCGATCGCCCTGGGGGTGTCCCTCGGGCTGGCCGCTCCAGGCGTATTTATGTGGATCGCCCGCCTGGAGGTGGCGCACGTCAACCTCGTCGTGGCCGTGCTGATCTGGATCATGATCTATCCCATGATGATCCAGATCGACTTTGCCGCCGTGCGGGATGTGGGCGCACGCCCCAAAGGGCTTTTACTCACCTTGACGGTGAACTGGCTCATCAAGCCTTTCACGATGGCCGCCTTGGGTGTGCTCTTCTTTCAACACCTGTTTGCGCCGTGGGTCGACCCACAAAGCGCCAACGAATACATCGCGGGCATGATCTTGCTGGGTGTGGCGCCTTGCACCGCCATGGTGTTCGTGTGGAGCCAGCTCACGCGAGGTGATCCGAACTACACCCTGGTTCAAGTGTCGGTCAACGACCTGATCATGGTCTTCGCCTTCGCGCCGATCGCTGCGTTCTTGCTCGGCGTCACGGATGTGGTCGTCCCCTGGGAAACCTTGCTGCTGTCGGTGCTGCTCTACGTCGTGCTGCCCTTGGTGGCGGGGATTCTGACCCGCCGCACCTGGCTGACCACAGGCGGAGCCGACCATCTCGCTCGTCGTGTGGCCACACTCAAACCGGCCTCCGTGACCGGGTTGATCGCCACCGTCGTTTTGCTCTTTGCGCTGCAAGCCGAAACGATCGTCCGGCAACCGGCCGTCATCGCACTGATCGCCGTTCCGCTGCTGCTGCAGACTTACGGCATTTTCGCCTTGTCCTACGCAGCAGCACGCTGGATGCGATTACCGTACGAGATCGCCGCTCCGGCGTGTTTGATCGGCACATCCAACTTCTTTGAGCTCGCGGTGGCCGTGGCCATCTCCTTGTTCGGTCTGCATTCGGGCGCAGCCCTGGCCACCGTCGTGGGCGTGTTGGTCGAGGTGCCGGTCATGCTCTCCCTGGTGGCATTCGCAAACCGCACCCGTCACTGGTTCGCGCAGCATCACGCCGCAGCCGGTCGATCCCTCGCAGCGAACCGGGGCTCCGATCAGTGCCCTTCTTCAGGGGCGTGAAGGCTGGTCCACGCCCAACAGCTCTTCGACATGAGCGAGCGCGCCTGGATCCTTGAGCACCACCTGTAGCCATTGATGCAGGGGCATCTCACCCCAGCGCGCCGCCTTTTCGGCCAGGTAGGCCACCGGACTGTGGGGTTCGGTGCGACGAAAAAAGGCTGCCACCTCGCGCAGCTGCCGCAGGGCCTGCTCGCGGCTGTGCAGCCCCGCTGTCGGCGGCATCGGCAGCGGCTCGGACGGCTCGCCCCCCCGTGCCGTCGGATCGACCGAGACCTCCGGCGCGCGATCGGCCAGCAGCCCAGCGCCCTTGCACAGCCGGCCCATCTCATGGGCGGCAGCGTCCAGGGCCTCGCGCGCGGCGGCAAAGCTCGGGCCCTCCTCGCCCAGCCGGGCGTCGCACAGCGCCTGCAAGGCCGCCAGGCGGTCCAGGCATGCCCGTGCCGCGGCCTCGACGGCCAGCAACTGCGGCGCCGGCGTCTCGCGCACGGCACGCTGCAACTGCTCCATCGTCAGCCGCCCTTCGGCGAGCTGAGCGGCCTCGTCGGGATGGCGTTCCATCTGCTGCTGGAGCTGTCGCGCCGACGCCAGATCTCGCAAGGTGTGGCGTGCCGACGTGATCGGCAGCTCCTGGGCCAGACCGACGATGCGATGGAGCAGCCAGGCCAGGTTGCCGATGCGTTGCGCGGCATCCCCCTCCTCGGGCAAAGGATGCAGGTGGTCCCAGTGGCGCTCGCACAGCGAGACGCACAGCCCCAGGCCTTCGGCCAGGCCGGCGTAGCCGCGTTGCATGGCTGCAGCCTCCGTCCACCACATCGCCAGGCGCAAATCCTTGCTGCGTTCGGCCAGCAGCTTGGCACACAAGGCCTCCACGCCCGGCCAGTCGGCCACCTTCAGGGCCGTGACCCAGGCCCCTTGGTCGAGGCTCGGGTCATCTTCGCGCCGCATCTCGCGGATGGCGTCGAACTCGCCAGAGAACGAGAGATCTTCGCCGCAGGGTCGGTCAGCTGACAGGGGTTCGATCAGACGGGCGTCCATGCACAAGGTTCAGGTTCCAGCCACAAGACGCGCAGGATACTGAAACCCCCGCATTGCAATCGCTACAAATTGCGACGAAACCCGCAAGCACGGGGGCCCCCAGCGCAGCGATACCTGCGGGCCGTACGAGGCCGCTCAGGACGGGGACAATGGAAGGGGAGATGGAGGCGGAGGCCGGAATCGAACCGGCGTGGACGGCTTTGCAGGCCGCTGCATAACCACTTTGCTACCCCGCCCTGGGGGCGGCTCCTGCGCAGGGCCGGAGCCGGTCATCGGCAACGAATGCTACCAATGAAAAAGGGAAGCTGCTTGGATCAAGGAGATCTGAAGAAGCTTCCCTTTCAGCATCTGGAGCGGGAGACGAGTCTCGAACTCGCGACCTCAACCTTGGCAAGGTTGCGCTCTACCAACTGAGCTACTCCCGCACTGTTTTCTTTGATTCGCTGCTGGCTTCGTCTTTGAAGTCTTCAGCGTTTCGCAGAAGCTCGCATTATAGATGAGATTTTCTTCCTCGTGCAAGCCCTTTTCCGCTCACACGAGCAAGAGCGAGGTGTTCAATGCGTCAGCACCTCCGCACTGCCTGCCGCCGGGGCGTCCTTGGCCGCTTCGACCTTGACCACCTCTTCCTCGGGCAACGGCTCGGGCTTGGACACCAGCGCGGTCTCCAGCACCTTGTCGATCCACTTCACCGGAAGGATCTCGAGCTGGTCCTTCACGTTCTCGGGGATCTCCTGCAGGTCCTTGACGTTCTCCTCGGGGATCAGCACCGTCTTGATGCCGCCACGGTGGGCGGCCAGCAGCTTCTCCTTCAGGCCGCCGATGGCCGTGACCTCACCGCGCAGCGTGATCTCGCCGGTCATCGCAACATCGGCCCGCACGGGGATGCCCGTCAGCGCCGACACCATCGCCGTGGTCATCGCGATGCCCGCGCTCGGGCCGTCCTTGGGCGTGGCGCCATCGGGCACATGGATGTGGATGTCGCGCTTTTCGAACATCTCGTCCTTGATACCCAGGCGACGAGCGCGCGAGCGCACCACCGAACGGGCCGCTTCGACGGACTCCTTCATCACGTCGCCGAGCTGTCCGGTGCGGATGGTGTTGCCCTTGCCCGGCATCACCACCGCCTCGATGGTCAACAAGTCGCCACCGACCTCGGTCCAGGCCAGGCCCACGACCTGCCCGACCTGGTTCTCCTGCTCGGCGCGGCCGTACTGGAACTTGCGCACACCGAGGAACTCGTTGAGGTTGTCCTCGGTGACGACGACCTTGCCTTCGTACTTCTTCAGCGCCTGGCCCTTGACGACCTTGCGGCAGATCTTGGAAATCTCGCGCTCGAGCGAGCGCACGCCGGCCTCACGGGTGTAGTAGCGGATGATCCCGCGAATGGCCGACTCGGTCACCTCGAGTTCCTCGTCCTTCACGCCGTTGTTCTTGCACTGCTTGGGCAGCAGGTAGCGCTGGGCGATGTTGACCTTCTCGTCCTCGGTGTAGCCCGACAGGCGAATCACCTCCATGCGGTCGAGCAGGGCCGGCGGGATGTTCAGCGAGTTGGACGTCGCCACGAACATCACATCGGACAGGTCGAAGTCGACCTCGACGTAATGGTCACTGAAGGTGTGGTTCTGCTCGGGGTCGAGCACCTCCAGCAGCGCCGACGACGGGTCGCCGCGGAAGTCCATGCCCAGCTTGTCAATCTCGTCGAGCAGGAACAGCGGGTTGCGCACCCCCACCTTGGTCAGGCTCTGCAGCACCTTGCCCGGCATCGAGCCGATGTAGGTGCGGCGATGGCCACGGATCTCGGCCTCGTCACGCACACCGCCCAAGGCCATGCGCACGAACTTGCGGCCCGTGGCACGCGCCACCGACTGGCCCAGCGAGGTCTTGCCCACGCCCGGGGGCCCCACCAGGCACAGAATGGGGGCCTTGACCTTGTCCACGCGCTGCTGCACCGCGAGGTATTCGAGGATGCGTTCCTTGACCTTCTCCAGGCCGTAGTGGTCCTCGTTGAGGACTTCCTCGGCGTGCACCAGATCGTGCTTGATCTTGGTCTTCTTGCTCCACGGCAGGTTGACCAGGGTGTCGATGTAATTGCGCACCACGGTGGCCTCGGCCGACATCGGCGACATCAGCTTGAGCTTCTTGAGCTCGCTCTCGGCCTTCTTGCGCGCTTCCTTGCTCATGCGGGCCGCGGCGATCTTCTTCTCGAGCTCCTCGAGGTCGGCGCCTTCCTCACCCTCGCCGAGCTCCTTCTGGATGGCCTTGACCTGTTCATTCAGGTAGTACTCGCGCTGGCTCTTCTCCATCTGGCGCTTGACACGGCCGCGGATGCGCTTTTCCACCTGCAGGATGTCGACCTCGTGCTCGAGCTGCTCGAGCAGCCGCTCCAGCCGCTTGGCGACCGAAAACAGGTCGAGCACCGACTGCTTGTTCTCAAGCTTGAGCGGCAGATGGGCGGCAATCGTGTCGGCCAGGCGGCCGGCATCGTCAATGCCCGCGATGGAGGTGAGGATCTCCGGCGGAATCTTCTTGTTGAGCTTGACGTACTGGTCGAACTGCTGGGTGACCGCACGGCGCAGGGCCTCGATCTCCGGCGAGCTCTCGGTCTCGGGCGGCACCGGGCGCACCACGGCCACGAAATGCTCGCCGCTGTCGTCGATGCGGTCGGTGGTGGCGCGCTGCAAGCCCTCGACCAGCACCTTCACGGTGCCGTCGGGCAGCTTGAGCATCTGCAGGATGCTGGAGACGCACCCCACCGAGAACATGTCGTCGGCGCGGGGCTCGTCCTTACCGGCGGCCTTCTGGGCCACGAGCATGATCTGGCGACCGGCCTCCATGGCCGATTCCAGCGCCTTGATCGACTTGGGCCGGCCCACGAACAGCGGGATGACCATGTGGGGGAAGACCACGACGTCGCGCAGCGGCAGCAGCGGCAGCTCGATGGGATCGGCGGGCAAAACGGGATGTCCAGACATCACAGACCTCTCTTTCTCAAGCCGGATGTGGGGCTCGAGAGTTCAATTGCAAGACGGGCGTTCCCAGTGACGGGTGCGCCCCGGTCCCTCAGGCGCTGGCCTTGGCCTGCTCGCGGTAGACCAGCAGGGGCTTGGTGTTTTCCTCGATGGTGTGTTCGTCCACCACCACCTTGGCCACGCCGTCCAGGGCGGGCAGGTCGAACATGGTGTCGATCAGGGCCTGTTCCATGATCGAACGCAGACCGCGGGCGCCGGTCTTGCGCGCCAGCGCCTTGCGGGCGATGGACACCAGCGCCGACGGCCGGATCTCCAGCTCCACGCCGTCCATCGAAAAAAGCTTCTGGTATTGCTTGACCAGGGCGTTCTTGGGCTCGGTGAGGATCTGCACCAGGGCGTCCTCGGTGAGCTCGCCCAGGGTGGCCACCACCGGCAGCCGGCCGACCAGCTCGGGGATCAGGCCGAACTTGATCAGATCCTCGGGTTCGACGTCGCGGAACACGTCCGAGAGCTTGCGTTCGGACTTGCTCTTCACCGAGGCGGCAAAGCCGATGCCCGATTTCTCCGAACGGTTCTGGATGATCTTCTCCAGCCCGTCGAAAGCCCCTCCACAGATGAACAGGATGTTGGTCGTGTCGATCTGCAGGAAATCCTGGTTGGGATGCTTGCGGCCGCCCTGGGGCGGCACCGAGGCCATGGTGCCTTCGATCAGCTTGAGCAGAGCCTGCTGCACCCCTTCGCCGGAGACATCGCGCGTGATGGAGGGGTTGTCGGCCTTGCGCGAGATCTTGTCGATCTCGTCGATGTAGACGATGCCGCGCTGCGCGCGCTCGACCTCGTAGTTGCAGTTCTGCAGCAGCTTCTGGATGATGTTCTCGACGTCCTCGCCCACGTAGCCGGCCTCGGTGAGCGTGGTGGCATCGGCAATCACGAAGGGTACGTTGAGCAGCCGCGCCAGCGTCTGGGCGAGCAAGGTCTTGCCCGAACCGGTGGGCCCGATCAGCAAGATGTTGCTCTTGGCCAGTTCGACCTCATCCTTCTTGCCCGCCTGCGCCCCCATGTGCTTGAGGCGCTTGTAGTGGTTGTAGACGGCCACCGACAAGATGCGCTTGGCCGCCTCCTGCCCGATCACGTACTGGTCGAGGCTGGCCTTGATCTCCGAGGGCGTGGGCAGGTCGGAGCGGGCAGCGCGGCCTTCCGGGGCCTCGGCCGGCACTTCGTCACGGATGATGTCGTTGCACAGGTCGATGCACTCGTCGCAGATGAACACCGACGGCCCGGCAATGAGTTTCTTCACCTCGTGCTGGCTCTTGCCGCAAAAGGAGCAATACAAGACTTTCTCGCTGGAAGAGCCTTTTTTCTCGGGCATGGTTCGGGACTCGGCTGGGTGCTTTTCGGAGGATGATAAGTCAAAAGAAAACGGGGCCCGGGTCGAAGGAAAGGCCCCGTTTGCTGTCCTGTTTTTCCGGCTGCCCGGTGGTCGGCAGCCGGCGGGCCTCAACCCTGTTCGCGGCGTTCGAGCACGCGGTCGATCAGGCCGTAGGCCTGGGCTTCCGGGGCGCCCATGAAATAGTCCCGCTCGGTGTCGGCCTGGATTTTCTCCAGTGGCTGGCCGGTGCGCTCGGCCAGGATGCGGTTGAGCTGGTCGCGCGTCTTGAGGATCTCTCGGGCATGGATCTCGATGTCCGAGGCCTGCCCCTGGGCCCCCCCGAGCGGCTGGTGGATCATGATCTTCGAGTTGGGCAGCGCAAAGCGCTTGCCCTTGGCACCGGCAGCCAGCAAGAAGGCCCCCATGCTGGCGGCCATGCCCATGCACAACGTGGACACGTCGGGCTTGATGAACTGCATGGTGTCGTAGATCGACATGCCGGCGCTTACGCTGCCGCCCGGGGAATTGATGTACAGCGAGATGTCCTTGTCGGGGTTCTCACTTTCCAGGAACAGCAGTTGGGCCACCACCAAGTTGGCGGTCTGGTCATTCACCGGGCCCACCAGGAAGACCACACGCTCGCGCAGCAGACGACTGTAGATGTCATAGGCACGCTCGCCGCGGCCGGATTGTTCGATGACGATGGGCACCATGCCCAGGTTCTGGAGGTCCAGGGAGCTCATGAAGGCGATCCTTGCGATGCGGACGAGAGGAAGATGGAAGCAGCGCCGATTATGGCGGTTCGCCTGCGCCCTCGCCGGCCGCAAGGGGTTGCAAAGCGAACGGGGCGCTGCGCCGGTCCCAGCGCAGCGCCCCGTGGTGGGCCTCACGCGGGATCAGGCCCCCATGAGTTCGTCGAACGGCACCGTCTTGTCGACGACCTTGGCGCGGGCCAGGACGAACTCCGTGACATTGTTCTCGAGCACCACGGCTTCGACCTCGGCCAGACGCTGCATGTCGCTGTAGTACCAGCGCACCACCTCTTCGGGCTTCTCGTAGCTCTGGGCCAGCTCCTCGATGTGGGCCTTGATCTGGTCGGGCTGGGCCTTGAGGTCATGGGTCTTCACCAGCTCGGCCACCACCAGGCCCAGGCGCACGCGACGCTCGGCCTGGGGCTGGAACATCTCGGCCGGGATCGGGGCCTTGTCGGCATCCTTGACGCCGCGGGCCTTCAGGTCGGCCCGGGCCGCCTCGGTCATGCGCTCGATCTCGCCTTGCACCAGGGCCTTGGGCACGTCGAGCTCGGCCACCTTGAGCAGTGCGTCCATCACGGCCCCCTTGTTGCGGGCCAGCACGCGGAACTTCACCTCGCGTTCGAGGTTCTTGCGGATGTCGGCCCGCAGGGCCTCGACCGAGCCGTCAGCGATGCCCAGCGACCGGGCAAAGGCTTCATTGACTTCGGGCAACTGCTGCGCCTCGATCTTTTTCAGCGTGACGAGGAAGTCGGCTTCCTTGCCAGCCACGTCCTTGCCATGGTAGTCGTCGGGGAACTTCAACGGGAAGGTCTTGGACTCGCCGGCCTTCATGCCGCGCACGGCCTTCTCGAAAGCCTCGAGCATGCGGCCCTCGCCCAGCAGGAACTGGAAGCCCTCGGCCTTGCCGCCCTCGAAAGGCACGCCGTCGATCTTGCCTTCGAAGTCGATCGTGACCCGGTCGCCATCGGCTGCGGCCTCGGCCGCCGGGCGCTGATGGAAAGTGCGGCGCTGCTTGCGCAGGATGTCCAGGGTCTTGTCGATGGCCGCATCGGTGACCTCGGTGGACACGCGCTCGACTTCGGTGCCCGACAAGTCACCGATCTTGACGTCCGGATAGACCTCGAAGGTGGCATCGAAGGCCAGCTCACCCTCGGGCGCGCCCTCCTTCTCGGTGATGCGCGGGACGCCGGCCACCCGGAGCTGGGCCTCGTTGGCGGCCTTGGCGAAGGCTTCGCCCACTTTGTCGTTCATCACCTCGTACTGGACGGAAAAGCCGTAGCGCTGGGCCACGATGCTCAGCGGCACCTTGCCGGGACGGAACCCGTCGGCCTTGACGGTGCGGGCCAGGCGCTTGAGGCGGGATTCGACCTCATTTTTGATGACCTCGGCCGACAGCGTCAGCGTGATCTTGCGTTCCAGTTTGTCGAGGGTTTCAACAGTCACGGCCATGGTGATCTCTCTCGTTTGAATGTGGTGCGCGGGGGGGGACTCGAACCCCCACACCATCGCTGGCGTCAGGACCTAAACCTGGTGCGTCTACCAATTTCGCCACCCGCGCAAATCGAAAGGGGAGCGGCCTGCTCCCCTTCAGGTGTTCCTATGGGTGTTCCAGGAAACTGCGAATTTTAACCCGGCACCGGGTTACGGGGCTCTTTCACCCTGAACCAGGCGGCATACATGGCCGGCAGCGCCAGCAGGGTGAGCACCGTGGCCACGATGAGGCCGCCCATGAGGGCCACCGCCATCGGGCCCCAGAAGATGCTGCGCGACAGCGGGATCATCGCAAGCACGGCGGCCGCGGCCGTCAGCAGGATGGGTCGCAGCCGGCGCACGGCCGCCTCGACCACGGCCTGCCAGTCAGGAACCCCTCGGGCGCGGTCCTGCTCGATCTGGTCGATCAGGATGACCGAGTTGCGCATGATCATGCCCATGAGCGCAATCACCCCCAGCAGGGCCACGAAGCCGAAAGGCCGGTCCAGGATGAGCAGGGCGGCAGCCACGCCGGCGATGCCCAACGGCGCCGTCAGGAAGACCAGCAACGCGCGACTGAAGCTGTGCAGCTGCAGCATCAGCAGCGTGAAGGTGATGAAGAGCATCGCCGGCACGCCCGCGGCAATCGAACCGGTGCCCTTGTTGCTTTCCTGCACCGTGCCAGCCATGTCGATGCGGTAGCCCACCGGCAGCCTGGCGCGGATTGCGTCGAGCTGAGGGTCGATCTGGAAGCTCACGGTGGCCGGCTGCAGCCCTTCCACGACGTCGCCCTGCACGGTCACGGCATAGTCGCGGCCCTCGCGCCAGAGCACACCGGGCTCCCAGACGAACTCGGCACGGGCCACCTGGGTGAGCGGGATGCTGCGGCCGCTGGCCGTGGGCACATAAGCGTTGTACAGGTCAGTCAATGCGGCGCGCTCTTGCGCGGGCGTGCGCAGCACGATGTCGATCAGCTTGTCGCCCTCACGGTATTGCCCGATGGTGTTGCCCGTCTGCGCCGTGCGCAGCGCCTGGGCGATGGCCTGGCTGGTCACGCCCAGGGCGCGGGCGCGCGTCTGGTCGATGTCCAGGCGCAGCACCTTCACCGACTCGTTCCAGTTGTCGTTCACCCCACGCAGGTGGGGGTTGGCCAGCATCACGGCCTTGACCTCGTCGGCGATGCGCCGCACCTGCGCCGTATCGGAGCCGATCACGCGGAACTGCACCGGATA
>NZ_JBKBVU010000193.1:0-5891 GCF_046289365.1 Caldimonas sp.
TGCCTGCGTCCCCAAGGGGGCAGGCATCGCAGACCTCGCACCGGGCCGAAAAAAATCCCGCCCAGCCTGAGGGCGGGGCGGGAGGGGCGGTGCACCCTGAGGCACCGGCCGGACGGACTCAGCCGGTGGCGCCGCGAGCCAGGCTCACAGCTTGGCGGCCTGCAGATAGCGGTCGAACTGCGCCTCGGTGAAGCGGAACCACAGGTTCTGGTCGCGACGGAAGTTCGCGTAGTCGGTGTAGACCTTCTTCCAGTTGGGGTTCTTGGCCGACAGGTCGGCATACAGGGCCATGGCTTCCTTGAAGGCGGCATCCATCACCGCCTTCGGGAAGGCCACCACCTTCGTGCCTGCCGCCACGAGCTGCTTGAGCGCCTCGGGGTTGCGCACGTCATACTTGGCCTGCATCTCCGTGTGCGCATAGGCGGCGGCCGATTCGATGATGGCCTTGTATTCGGATGACAGCCCTTCATAGGCCTTGGTGTTGACGTACAGGTCGAGCTGCGGGCCGCCTTCCCACCAGCCGGGGTAGTGATAGAAGGGCGCCACCTTGTTGAAGCCCAGCTTCTGGTCGTCGTAGGGCCCCACCCACTCGGCCGCGTCGATCGTGCCCTTCTCCAGCGCCTGGTAGATCTCGCCACCGGGGATGTTCTGCGGCACGCCACCCAGGCGCTCGATCACCTTGCCGGCAAACCCACCGACACGGAACTTCAGGCCCTTGTAATCGGCCACGGTCTTGATTTCCTTGCGGAACCAGCCGCCCATCTGCGCGCCGGTGTTGCCCATCGGGAAGCTGATGATGTTGTACTGCGCGTAGAACTCACGCATCAGCTTCAGGCCGTTGCCTTCGTACATCCAGGCCGTCATCTGGCGCGAGTTCAGGCCGAAGGGGATGGCACAGGCCAGCGCGAAGGTCTCGTCCTTGCCGAAGAAGTAGTACGGGGCGGTATGGGCCATCTCGACGGTGCCGTTTTGCACACCGTCGACCACGCCGAAGGCCGGCATCAGTTCACCCCCGGCATGCACCGAGATCTGGAACTTGCCACCCGACATTTCGCCGACCTTTTTGGCGAAGGACTCGGCGGCGCCGTAGATCGTGTCCAGCGCCTTCGGGAAGCTCGAGGCCAGACGCCAGCGGATGTTGGCCTGAGCCTGCACGATCGCCGGCGCAGCGCCAGCGGCCAGAACGCCAGCCAGGCCCGTGGTGCGGATGAAGGAACGACGTTCCATTGAAAGACTCCTGTATGTCGAGGTGGAAGAAGACGAGAGACAAGGCTCGTGCGGGTGCCGCGAGCGTGCACGAATTCTAGGAGGGGGTTTTCAGCTTCCTGACAGGGTTTTACCCGTGCGCAACTTCACCTACGGGCAAGCCCTCGCCTCAATGTCAGGATTCTTTCAGCTTGATAGGGAGCCTGCGTGCAGGGCCCCAGAAAAAAGGCCCCGCCAAGCGGGGCCTCGTCCTGAAGGCGGGGTGTCAGTTGCCGCCGCTCACAGCTTGGCCGACTGCATGTAGCGGTCGAACTGCGCCTCGGTGAAGCGGAACCACAGGTTCTGGTCGCGACGGAAGTTGGCGTAGTCGGTGTAGACCTTCTTCCAGTTGGGGTTGGAGGCCGACAGCTCCGAGTACAGCGCCATGGCTTCCTTGAACGCTGCATCGATCACCGCCTTCGGAAAGGCCTTGAGCTGGGTTTTGGCCGCCACGAGCTGCTTGAGCGCCACCGGGTTGCGGGCATCGTACTTGGCCTGCATGTCCACATGGGCGTAGGTGGCCGCGGCCTCGACGATGGCCTTGTACTCGGCCGACAGGGCCTCGTAGGCCTTGATGTTGATGAAGAAGTCGATCTGCGGGCCGCCTTCCCACCAGCCGGGGTAGTAGTAGAAGGGTGCCACCTTGTTGAAGCCCAGCTTCTGGTCGTCATACGGACCGATCCACTCGGCCGCGTCGATCGTGCCCTTCTCCAGCGCCTGATAGATCTCGCCACCGGGGATGTTCTGCGGCACGCCGCCCAGGCGCTTGATCACCTCGCCGGAGAACCCGCCAATGCGGAACTTCAGGCCCTTGTAGTCGTTGACCGTGTTGATCTCCTTGCGGAACCAGCCGGCCATCTGCGCACCGGTGTTGCCGCCGGCGAAATTGATGATGTTGTACTGCGCGTAGAACTCACGCATCAGCTTCAGGCCGTTGCCCTCGAACATCCAGGCGGTCATCTGGCGCGAGTTCAGGCCGAAGGGAATGGCCGCGCCGATCGCGAAGGTCGGATCCTTGCCGAAGTAGTAGTAGGGCACGGTGTGCCCCATCTCGACGGTGCCATTTTGCAGAGCGTCGACGATGCCGAAGGGAGGCATCAGTTCGCCGCCGGCATGCACCGAAACCTGGAACTTGCCGCCCGACATGTCGTGGACCTTCTTGGCGAACGCCTCGGCGCCACCGTAGATGGTGTCCAGCGTCTTCGGGAAGCTCGACGCGCAGCGCCAGCGCACCACGGGTTGGGCATGAACGACCGGGGCGACCCCAGCGGCGAGCACGCCGGCCAGGCCGGTCGTGCGGATGAAGGAACGACGTTCCATGAAAAGCTCCTGTATTGGTCTGTGTGAAGCGCCCGCAGGCGGCGCGATTCTAGGAGGGCGCCCAGCGGCACGGGCCGGGGAGATTCCGGCTGGAGGAATCACGGAGTCCGGCCGAATTTTCAGGTCTTGCTCAGGACAACGTGATAGAACTCGACACGGCCTCAAGCGTGCTTTCAGGCTGGTGTCAGGAACCGGCCACCTTCATCCGCTCGACGAGCACCGAGCCAATGGTTTTCGAGCCCAGCGTGTAGGCATCGGCCCCCACGGCGACGATGTGCTTGAACATCTCGCGCAGGTTGGAGGCGATGGTGATCTCCTGCACCGGATAGGCGATGCGGCCGCCCTCCACCCAGAAGCCGGCCGCGCCGCGGGAGTAGTCACCGGTCACGTAGTTCACACCCTGGCCCATGAGTTCGATCACGAACAGGCCCCGGTGCAGCTTGCGCAGCATGGCATCGAGATCGTCCTGCGGCTGCGTGAGCCGGCTCGTCAACCGCAGGTTCTGCGACCCGCCGGCATGCCCGGTGGTGCGCAGGCCCAGCTTGCGTGCCGAGTAGCTCGACAGGAAGTAGCCCTGCACGACACCGGCCTCCACCACCCGGCGCGCGCGGGTGAGCACCCCCTCGTCGTCGAAGGGAGCGCTGCCTTTGCCCTTGGGGATGTGCGGGTCCTCGAGGATGTCCACATGGTCCGGGAAGACCTGGCGGCCCAGACTGTCGACCAGGAAGGACGCCTTGCGGTACAGCGCCGCACCGCTGGTGGCCTGCACAAACCCGCCCAGCAACCCGGCGGCCAGCGTCGACTCGAACAGCACCGGACACTCGCAGGTCGGGATCTTGCGGGCATGCAGCCGCGACAGGGCACGCTCGGCCGCGTAGCGGCCCACCGCCTCGGGCGAGGCCAGCTCGGCCGGGTCGCGCATCGAGCTGTACCAGGCATCGCGCTGCATGTGCGCGCCGCGTCCGGCGATGGGGGCCACCGACAGCGAGTGCCGCGAACTGGCATAGCCCCCCCGGAAGCCCCGCGTATTGCCGGCGAAGAAGTGCGACTGCTGGGCCGACACCCCCGCCCCTTCGGAATTGGTGATGCGCTTGTCCACGGCAAAGGCGGCCGCTTCGCAGCGCAGTGCCAGCTCGGCCGCCCCGGCCGCGTCCAGCGCCCAGGGATGGAAGAGGTCCAGGTCGCGCTCGGCCGCCTCGCCCAGCGCCAGGTCGGCCTCATCGGGCAGGCCGGCGGCGGGATCCTCGGCCGTGAAGCGTGCGATGTCGTAGGCCGCCCGCACCGTCTGCTCGATGGCCGCGCTCGAAAAATCGGAGGTGCTCGCATTGCCGCGGCGCTGGCCGATGTAGACCGTCACGCCGATGGATTTGTCGCGGTTGCGCTCGACGTTCTCAATGCTGCCCTTGCGCACCGACACCGACAACCCCACCCCTTCGGAGACTTCGGCGGCCGCATCGCTGGCGCCCAGCCTGTGCGCCAGGGCCAGGCTCGTTTCCACGAGTTCGCGGAACTGGTCGCGGCTGTAGGCAAACCCGCTGTGGGCCGTGTCGGTGTGAGAGGCGGTGGAGACCATGGAGGATGTGAAGAGGATTGCAGCCAGGGGCAGGAAAGGTCCGGGCTTATGATAGCGACCACCGTGGCATCGAGCCCTGCCACACCTGCCTTGCCGACGCATGCCCCTGCCGCCCGCCCGCCCTTCCGACGCCCTCGCCCCCCCGCCCGCCGACGAGCGGCCGAGCAAGACCCGGCTCAAACAGCTCATGCATGAGCTGCAGGCCCTGGGCGAGGATCTCGTCCAACTGCCCGACAGTCGCTTCGAGAGGCTTGCGCTGCCCGAGGCCCTGGTCCATGCGGTGCAGGAGTACAAGCGCACCCGCTCACACGAGGGCCGGCGACGGCAGATGCAATACATCGGCAAGCTGATGCGCCAGATCGACCCCGAGCCCGTGCGAGAGGCCGTGGCCGAGATGAAGCTGGGCCGTGCGCTGGACAGCCTGGCGCTGCACGAAGCCGAGCGCTGGCGCAGCGAATTGCTGTCCGACGACGAGGCGCTCACCCGCTGGATGGCCGACCATCCCGACAGCGACGCCCAGCAGTTGCGCAGCCTGATCCGTGCCGCCCGCCGGGATGCTGCGGCCTCGCCTGAGCAGCGCAGCGCCCGCGCCTACCGCGAACTCTTCCAGTATCTGAAAGGCCGCCTCGCGACCGAGCCGGCCCCCTCCGACGAGGACGCCTGACCCATGAGCAACCCGAGCTTCGACCCCGTGCGCATCGGTGTGGTCTCGATCAGCGACCGCGCCTCTCGCGGCGTCTACGAGGACAAGGGCATCCCGGCTCTGCAGGAATGGCTGGGGCGCGCGCTGCGCAACCCCATCGCCTGGGAAACCCGCCTCATCCCCGACGAGCGGGCCGGCATCGCGGCCACCTTGCGCGAGCTGGTGGACGAGCGCCGCTGCGACCTGGTGCTCACCACCGGCGGCACCGGCCCGGCCCCGCGCGATGTGACCCCCGAGGCCACGCTGGACGTGGCCGACAAGGAAATGCCGGGCTTTGGCGAGCAGATGCGCCAGATCAGCCTGCGCTTCGTGCCCACGGCCATCCTGTCGCGCCAGGTGGCGGTCATCCGAGGGCAGGCCCTGATCATCAACCTGCCCGGCCAGCCCAAGTCCATCGCCGAGACGCTCGAAGGCCTGAAAGACGCCGAAGGCCATCCCGTGGTGCACGGCATTTTTGCCGCCGTGCCCTACTGCATCGACCTGATCGGTGGCCCCTATCTGGAAACCGACGACGCGGTGTGCAAGGCGTTTCGCCCGAAGAACGCCGTGCGTGCCCCCCGGACTACTTGACCAACTGGTTCAGCGATTCGGCGTCGAACTGCTCGGTGGTGTGGGCATCGCTGGGCACGCAGTCCGGGCGGCGGCTGTTGGACAGCTTCTCGATGGCCTGCCACAGCAGGGCAATCTGATGCTCATGGCTGGCCGCGTTGTCCACCAGGCCGCGGATGGCCTGGGACACCGGATCGTCGCTCTGCGTCACGCCATAGGCCGAAAAGCCCATCTTGGCGGCCGCCTCCTCCCGCTGGGCATCGGCCTCCTTGTGCAGGATGCGCGCCGGGTTGCCCACCGCGGTGGCCCCCGGTGGGACTTCTTTCACGACCACGGCATTCGAACCGATCCGCGCTCCGTCGCCCACCGTGAAGCCTCCCAGCACCTGGGCATTGGCCCCCACGATGACACCACGTCCCAGCGTGGGGTGCCGCTTGGCCCCCTTGCTCAGCGACGTGCCTCCCAGGGTCACGCCCTGGTAGATGGTGCAGTCGTCGCCCA
>NZ_JBKBVU010000194.1:0-5843 GCF_046289365.1 Caldimonas sp.
TTGACCCCCGCGGGTGCCGGGCTGGGTGCAGCCCGGCCCTGGGGGCGCTCAGAGTTTGCGTGGGGCGAATCCAGCCTGAGTCACTCCACCGCCTTCACCATGTCTTCGACGACCTTCTTCGCATCGCCGAAGACCATCATGGTCTTGTCCATGTAGAAGAGCTCGTTGTCCAGGCCGGCGTAACCCGCGGCCATGCTGCGCTTGTTCACGATCACGGTCTTGGCCTTGTAGGCCTCCAGGATGGGCATGCCGTAGATGGGCGAGCCCTTCTGCAAGGCCGCGGGGTTCACGACGTCGTTGGCGCCCAGGACGATGGCCACGTCGGCCTGGCCGAATTCGCCGTTGATGTCTTCCATCTCGAAGACCTGGTCATAGGGCACCTCGGCCTCGGCCAGCAGCACGTTCATGTGGCCCGGCATGCGTCCGGCCACCGGATGAATGGCGTACTTCACCGAAATGCCCTTGTGGGTGAGCTTCTCGGCCAGTTCTTTGACGGCGTGCTGGGCGCGCGCCACGGCCAGGCCGTAGCCGGGCACGATGATCACCGATTCGGCATTGCTCAGGATGAAAGCCGCATCATCGGGGCTGCCGCTCTTGACCGTGCGCTGAGCTTGACCCGAGGCCGCAGCGGACGAAGCATCCCCGCCGAAGCCGCCCAGGATGACGTTGATGAACGAGCGGTTCATCGCCTTGCACATGATGTAGCTCAGGATGGCGCCCGAGGAGCCTACCAACGAACCGGCGATGATGAGCATGGGGTTGTTCAGCGAAAAGCCGATGCCCGCGGCCGCCCAGCCCGAATAGCTGTTGAGCATGGACACCACCACCGGCATGTCGGCCCCGCCGATCGGGATGATGATGAGCACACCCAGCACGAAGGCCAGCGCGATCGAGGCCCACAGCGCGGCCTCGCTCTGTGTGACGGTGTAGAACGCCACCAGGGCCACCATGGCCAACCCCAGCACCAGGTTGACGAGGTGCTGCCCCGAAAACACCACCGGCGCGCCCTGGAAGAGGCGGAACTTGTAATTGCCGCTGAGCTTGCCAAAGGCGATGACCGAGCCGCTGAAGGTGATGGCACCGATCACCGCCCCCAGGGCCAACTCCAGCCGGTTGCCGGTGGGGATGGCCGCGTCCTTGGCCGTGATGCCGAAGGCCCAGGGCTCCACCGCCGTGGCCACCGCGATGAAGACGGCCGCCAGGCCCACCATGCTGTGCATGAAGGCCACCAGCTCGGGCATCTTGGTCATCTCCACGCGCTGGGCCATCACCGTGCCGATGGCGCCGCCGGCCAGCAGACCCACGAGCACCCACACCATGCCCGAGGCGCCTGGCTGGCCCATGCGGCCGGCCGTCTCGACGATGAGTGCTGCGGTGGTGAGGATGGCGATCGCCATCCCCGTCATGCCAAAGATGTTGCCGCGGATGGACGTGGTGGGGTGGCTCAGGCCCTTGAGCGCCTGGATGAAACAGACGCTGGCCACCAGGTACAGCAAGACGACGAGGTTCAGGCTCATGCTTGGCCTCCCGAGGCCGGGGCCTTCTTCTCTTTCTTTTTGAACATCTCGAGCATGCGGCGCGTCACCAGGAAGCCGCCGAACACATTGACGGCGGCCAGCGCCACCGCCAGCACGCCCATGGTCTTGCCCAGGCCGGTCTCGGTGAGCGCGGCGGCCAGCATGGCGCCCACGATCACGATGGCCGAGATGGCGTTGGTCACCGCCATCAGCGGCGTGTGCAGGGCGGGCGTGACGTTCCACACCACGTGGTAGCCCACGTAGATGGCGAGCACGAAGATGATCAGATTGATGATGACCGGGCTGAGCGTGTCCATGCCGGCGTCTCCTTCAAAGTGTCAGAACTTGCGGATCTCTTGGATGCGGTTGCCCTCGCCCAGCAGCACCACCCGGGGCTTGTGGTCGCGGGCCTGGTCCTCGCTCATCGGCGCGTAGGTGCAGATGATGAGCAGATCGCCCACTTGGGCCTTGCGGGCCGCCGCACCGTTGAGCGAGATCGTGCCGCTGCCGCGCGGGGCCTTGATGATGTAGGTTGAAAAGCGCTCGCCGTTGTTGACGTTGTAGAGGTCGATGTGCTCGAACTCGCGCATGTCGGCCGCGTCCATCAGGTCCTCGTCGATACCGCAACTGCCCTCATAGTGCAGATCGGCCTCGGTCACGGTGGCGCGGTGCAGCTTGGCGCGCAGCATCACGCGCTGCATCGGGAAAGGCATCATGTGCGCGTCACCTGTCCGTCCTGTGTCATGCGGCAGGCCGCGACGATGTCGTCCTCGAGGTCGATGCTCAGCGTGCCTTCCTTCGTGACGATGAGCTTGAGGAAATCGAGCACATTGCGCGCGTACAGGGCCGAGGCATCGGCGGCCACCAGCGCAGGCAGATTGGTTTCGCCCACGATGGTCACGCCATGCCGGATGACGGTCTGGCCGGGCTCGGTCAGCGGGCAGTTGCCGCCCTGGGGCGCGGCCAGGTCCACGATCACCGAGCCGGGCTTCATCGACTTCACCATGTCCTCGGTCACCAGCACCGGCGCCGGGCGGCCGGGGATCAGCGCGGTGGTGATCACCACGTCGGCCTGGGCCACGCGCTTGGCCACCTCGACCTTCTGGCGGTCGAGCCAGCTCTGCGGCATGGGCCGGGCGTAGCCGCCCACGCCTTCGGCGGCTTCCTTCTCCTCGGCGGTCTCGTAGGGCACGTCGATGAACTTGGCGCCCAGCGATTCCACCTGCTCCTTCACCGAAGGCCGCACGTCGGACGCCTCGATCACCGCGCCCAGGCGCTTGGCCGTGGCGATGGCCTGCAGGCCGGCCACCCCCACGCCGAGCACCACCACGCGTGCGGCTTTCACCGTGCCAGCGGCCGTCATCAGCATCGGGAAGAAGCGCTGGTAGCGATCGGCAGCGATCATCACCGCCTTGTAGCCCGCCACGTTGGCCTGCGAGGACAGCACGTCCATGCTCTGTGCCCGCGTCGTACGCGGCGCAGCCTCCAGCGCAAAGCTGGTCAGGCCGGCGGCAGCCAGTCGCTGCAGGCCCTCGGCATCGAAGGGGTTGAGCATGCCGACGAGCGTGGTGCCTGGTTTCATCAGTGCCAGTTCCTCGGCCTTCGGGGCGCGCACCTTGAGCACCAGCTCACAGCCGAAGGCGCCGGCGGCATCCACGATCTCGGCCCCGGCGGCCACATAGGCCTCGTCCGGCGCGGCCGCCTTCACGCCGGCGCCGGACTGAACGCGCACGACATGACCCTGCGCCTTGAGTTTCTTGGCCGTCTCGGGCGTGACGGCCACGCGGGTCTCTCCCGCCACCGTCTCGAGCGGTACGCCTATGAGCATGAAACCTCCTCGTGTGGTTCTCTGAAACTGCGGCACGCCCCCCGAGAAGGTGCGCTGCCAAATCCTGCGCAGCTTACACAAGCTGACAGGGTTCTGTGGTTGTAACGGGGTTACAAGTTTCAGGGAATTGCAAGGTGTCGCGGGGGTGACGGCCATCGCGTCGGGCGTGTTCACGCGTCCCACCGCGACCGAAGGGACGAGATGTCGGGCCTGGCGACCCGCTTCCCGTCTCCCGAAGCGGCCGCTCAACGCCAAGGTCAGAACCAGCAAACCTTGGGATCACTCGCTTCACACCGCTTGACTCGGAAGACGGTTACTCAGAGCGGCCGGGCCTGAACGAGCGCACCGAAGCGGCCGAAGAGTCCTGCCCCCAAGTGATGCAAGGTGTGCAACTCGGCGTTGTCCTCGCGCACCGACCATCGCCCGTTCTCGAAGATGCGCGCATCGGCCGCGGCCGACAGCACTTCGGCGAAGCAGGTGTCGTAGGCCTGCTCGGTGTGGGGCTCGGGAATCAGCCGGCATTCCATCCAGGCGGCGCAGCCTTGTTCCAGCAAGGGCACACCGGTCACGGCCCCGGCCCGCGCTGCGATGCCGAAGCGTTCGAACTTGTCGATCTCGCGGCCGCTCACGCTGCCCACGGCGTAGGTGAGATCGGCCAGCGCGGCGCCGGGGATGCAGACACCGAAATGACCGCTCGCCTGGATCAGCTCGCGCGTGAAGGTGCGCTTGTCGATCACGATGGCGATGCGCGGCGGCGTGAACTCCACCGGCATCGACCACGCTGCGGCCATGAGGTTGCGACGGCCACCGTGGGCGCTGGTCACGAGCACGGTGGGGCCATGGTTGACGAGGCGGCTGGCGTGGGCCAGGGCCACGGGCCGGAACGGAGGTGCGGGGTTCATGCTTGGGGATCATGACAGAGGGCGCGCCTCACGGGCAAACCCCTGCGCCACATGCCCTTCGATCTGGGCTAAGGTGGCGCCATGGAAGACCTCGACATCCGGGTGCTGCGCACCGCGTACGAATGGCTGGGCCAGGGGTGGCCCGTGGTGCTCGTCACCGTGGCGCGCACCTGGGGTTCGTCGCCGCGTCCAGCGGGCTCGCTGATGGCCATCAACGCCCTGGGCCACACGGTGGGCTCGGTCTCGGGCGGCTGCATCGAGGACGACCTCATCCACCGCGTGCGCGGGGAAGGGGTCGAGGCCGTGTGTGCCGGCGGGCGGCCGACCACGCTGCGCTACGGCATCTCGGCCGACCAGGCGCACCGCTTCGGCCTGCCCTGCGGCGGTACGGTGGAACTGGTGCTGGAGCCGGTGTCGCAACGCAGCCGGTTGCCCGAGCTGCTGGCTGCCTGCCAGGCCCGGCGCAGCACCGAGCGGGTGCTGGACCTGCGCACCGGTGAGGTGGTGCTGCAGCCGGGTGCACGCGACGGGTTGCCCGTGCTGAGCGATACCCATTTGAGCACGCACTTCGGCCCGCGCTTGCGGCTGATCGTGATCGGCGCGGGGGATCTCTCCCGCTTCCTGAGCGAGATGGCGCTGAGCCTGGGCTTTGAGGTGGTCGTGTGCGACCCGCGTGAAGAACAGCAGCAAAGCTGGAGCCTGCCCGGTGTGACCCTGACCCGCGAGATGCCTGACGACCTGATCGTGCGCTTGCAGCCCGATGCGCGCACGGCGGTGGTGACGCTCACCCACGACCCCAAGCTCGACGACCTGGCGCTGATCGACGCGCTGCGCTCGCAGGCCTTCTACGTGGGCGCCATCGGCTCGCGGCGCCATGCCGCGCACCGGCGCGAACGGCTGCACGAGCATTTCGGCCTGACCCCCGCCGAGCTGCAGCGCCTGCACGGCCCGGCAGGCATCTACATCGGCAGCAAGACCCCGGCCGAGATCGCGCTGTCGATCATGGCCGAGCTGGTGGCCGCCAAGAATGGTGTGATCGCCGACGTTTCACGGCCGGTGGCCGCAGGCAAGGCGCTTCAGGACATCGCCGCGGGCGGCAGACTTGGGGCGGGTTGGCAGGATCGTGCATGAATCCCGGAGCATCGTGAGTGCCCCCTGCGCCAGCGGGTGGGCGGCGGCGCCGCGATAATTCACCCATGAGCGATCGTTGGAAACCCAGTGTCACGGTGGCGGCCATCGTGGAGCGCCAGGTCGAGGGACAGAGCCAGTTCCTGCTGGTGGAGGAGCACACGGCCGAGGGCCTGAGGCTGAACAACCCGGCCGGCCACCTCGACCCGGGTGAGTCGCCCGTGCAAGGGGTGGTGCGCGAGATGCTGGAGGAAACCGGCTGCGTGTTCACGCCCGAGGCGCTGGTGGGGGTCTACCTCTCGCGGTTCCATCGTCCGGCCACCGGCGAGGACGTGACCTACGTGCGCTTTGCCTTCTGCGGCGCGGCCAGCGAGCCGGCGCCGGGCTGGGTGCTGGACGAGGGCATCGTTCGCACGCTGTGGATGACCCCTGACGAGATCCGCGCCAGCCGCGAGCGGCACCGCAGCC
>NZ_JBKBVU010000195.1:0-5822 GCF_046289365.1 Caldimonas sp.
CTGCGCGGCCGCGCCGACGTCCACCCCCCAGGTGGGCTGGGCCACGATCAGCACCTTGGGGCTGGCGCTGATCTCGCGTCCGACGATGAACTTCTGCAGGTTGCCACCCGACAGGCTCTTGGCCGCCGCAGCCGGCCCGCCGGCCTTGACCTGGAAGCGGCGGATGATCGCCTCGGTCATCTCACGCACACCGCGCATGTCGATCCAGCCGGTGGTGCGGTGCACGGCCTCGGTGCGCGTGAGCAGGGTGTTGAGCGCCAGCGACATGGTGGGCACGGCCCCGCGCCCCAAGCGCTCCTCGGGCACGAAGTGCAGGCCTTGCTCGCGGCGACGGCGGGCGTCGTGGTGGGCGATGTCCTGGCCGAACAGGCGGATGCTGCCCGCCGGGGCGCGCGTGTCCTCGCCCGACAGGGCGGCCAGCAGCTCCTGCTGGCCATTGCCCGAGACCCCGGCCACCCCGAGGATCTCGCCGGCGCGCAGCTCGAAAGCGATGTCGTGCAGCGCGGTGCCGAAGGGGTGGAGCTTGGGCAGGCTCAGGCCCCGCACAGCCAGCGCCACCGGCCCAGCCTGGGCCTCACGGTGCACGAGTTCGGGCGGATCGGAGCCGATCATCAGGCGCGACAGGCTGGCGTTGGTTTCCTTCGTCGGATCGACCTCGCCGGTGACCCGGCCGCCGCGCAGCACCGTGCAGTGGTGGCACAGCGCACGGATCTCGTCGAGTTTGTGGCTGATGTAGAGGATGGAGCAGCCGGTGTCGGCCAGCTTGCGAAGCGTGACGAAGAGCTTGTCCACGGCCTGAGGCGTGAGCACCGAGGTGGGCTCGTCCAGGATGAGCAGCTGCGGGTTGGTGAGCAGCGCGCGCACGATCTCGACGCGCTGGCGCTCGCCCACGCTGAGCGTGTGCACCGGGCGCCCGGGGTCGACGTCCAGACCGTACTGCCCGGAGACCTCGCGGATGCGCTCGCTCACCTGGGCCAGACTCAACCCCCGGCCCAGGCCGAGCCACACATTCTCGGCCGCAGTGAGGGTGTCGAACAGCGAGAAATGCTGGAACACCATGCTGATGCCCAGTTCGCGCGCCTCGTGCGGATTGCGCACCCGCACCGGCTGCCCGTTCCAGCGCATCTCGCCCTCGTCGGGCTGCACCGCGCCGTAGATGATCTTCATCAGCGTGGATTTGCCGGCCCCGTTTTCGCCCAGCACGGCATGGATCTCGCCGGGGGCGACCTTGAGGTTCACCCGGTCGTTGGCCTTGACGGCGGGGTACTGCTTGCTGATGCCCAGCAGTTCGAGGCGCAGGGGCATGGGGTTCTCCAAAGAACGGGCCGGTGGGTTCACGGCCCGTGATTGTGCCTGCGCGGGCGCGGCAGCGGCCAGATGCAAATGCCGGGCCAGCCTGAACGACAGGCCTCGAGGCGTTTCAATGCCCCCCGATGAAGATGAACTTGAAGAGGAAGATGCCGCCGATGATCCACACCATCGGATGGGCCTGGCGAGCCTGGCCGGTGCACAGCTTGAGCACCGCATAGCTGATGAAGCCAAAGGCGATGCCGTTGGCGATGGAGTAGGTCAGCGGCATGGTCAGCGCGGTGACGGCCGCCGGGATGACCTCGGTGGTGTCCTCCCAGTCGAGCTCGGTGAGCTCGCGCAGCATCAGGCAGGCCACAAAGAACAGCGCGGGCGCCGTGGCATAGGCCGGCACCGAACCCGCCAGCGGCGAGATCATCAGGCAAGCCAGGAAGAGCACGGCCACGGTCACGGCCGTCAGGCCCGTGCGCCCGCCGGCCTGCACGCCCGAGGCGCTCTCGATGTAAGCCGTGGTGCTGGACGTGCCCAGCAGCGATCCCGCAAAGATGGCGCCGCTGTCGGCCAGCAGCGCCCGGTTCATGCGGTGCATCTTGCCCTCACCGAGCAGGCCGGCGCGCTTGGCCACGCCCATCAGCGTGCCGGTGGCATCGAAGAGTTCGACCAGAAAGAACACGAGGATCACGTTGAACACCCCCACCGCCAGGGCCCCGCGGATGTCCAGCGCCAGGAAGGTCGGCGCGATCGAGGGCGGCGCGGAGAACACGCCGACGAAGCTGTTGCCCGCGAACACGAAGGACAGCACGGTGGCCAGCAAGATGCCGATCAGGATGGCGCCGCGCACCTTCAGTCGGTCGAGCACCACGATGGTGAAGAAACCCAGGACGGCCAGCACCACCGAGGGCTGGTGCAGATTGCCCAGCGTCACGTAGGTGGCCTTGGACGCGGCGACGATGCCGGCGCTCTTGAGGGCGATGATGGCCAGGAACATGCCGATGCCCACCGTGATGGCCACGCGCAGCGAGTGCGGGATGCCCCGGATGATGAGTTCGCGCAGCTTGAGCAGGGTGACGAGCAGGAACAGGCAGCCGGAGATGAAGACCGCCCCCAGCGCGACCTGCCAGGTGTAGCCCATGCCCAGCACCACCACGTAGGCGAAGTAGGCGTTCAGGCCCATGCCCGGGGCCAGGGCGATCGGGTAGTTGGCATACAGGCCCATGATCAGCGTGCCCAGTGCCGCGATCAGGCAGGTGGCCACGAAGACGGCGTCCTTGGGCATGCCGGCATCGCCCAGGATGGAGGGGTTGACGAAGATGATGTAGGCCATCGTCAGGAAGGTCGTCAGCCCCGCGGTGAGCTCGGTGCGCACGTCGGTGCCGTGCGCGCGCAACTGGAACCAGCGCTCCAGCAGCGGCCGGGGCGCGGCGACGGGCCTCGGCGGGTGGATGTCGGCAACGCCGGGCGTGGGATCGGTCTGGGCCTGCATGACTTGTCTCCTTCTTGCGGGTCGGGTCCGCCCGCTTGTGATGGTCAGGGAACGGGATTCGGGGAACGGCGCTCAGCCGGTGTCGCGCCGCACGCGTGCAACGCCAGCCACGAAGGCCTCGGCCAGGTGACGCTCGTCGGCCAGGGTCATCCAGGCAAACACCTTCTCGTGCAGCCCCGTGGCCACGGCCAGACGGCGCTCGCCCACGGGGCCTCGGGCCCAGTCCCACACGCACAGGTCGGCCATGCGGCCGGCCTCCAGGCTGCCGATCTCGTGGTCCAGCCCCAGGGCGAGCGCGGCGCCGCGGGTGGCGGTGTACAGGCCCTTCCACGCGGTGAGCTTCACGCCCTGCAAGGCCTGCACCTTGTAGGCTTCGGCCAGCGTGCGGATCATCGACAGGCTGGTGCCGCCGCCCACGTCGCTGGCCACGCTCACGCGCGCCCCGGCGTCTTCCAGCGCACGCCAGCCGAACAGGCCGCTGCCGAGGAACAGGTTGGAACTCGGGCTGTGGGCGATCTGGGCGCCGGTGGCCGCCAGCACGGCGCGGTCGGCCTCGTCGAGCCAGATGCCGTGGGCCAGCACGGCGCGCGGGCCGAGCAGGCCGTGGCGGTGATAGACGTCGAGGTAGCTGCGCGCCTGCGGAAAGAGCTCACGCACCCACGCCACCTCGGCGCGGTTCTCGGCCACATGGGTCTGCATGTACAGCCCCGGCACCTCGCGCATCAGGCGGCCAGCCATCTCGAGCTGTGCCACCGTGCTGGTGGGGGCGAAGCGCACGGTCATCGCATAGGCCAGTCGGCCACGGCCGTGCCAGCGTTCGATGAGCTCGCGGCTGTCGGCCTCGGCGCTGTCCACGGTGTCCAGCAGCGCCGGCGGGGCGTTGCGGTCCATCAGCACCTTGCCGGCCACCATGCGCATGCCACGGGCATGGGCGGCGGCCAGCAGCGCGTCGGCGCTGACTTTGTGCACCGTGGGAAAGACCACCGCGCTGGTGGTGCCATGGGCCAGCAGGGCATCGCAGAAGCGTTCAGCGCCGGCCCGGGCCTCGTGCGGGTCGGCATAGCGCTGCTCGGCCGGGAAGGTGTAGGTGTTCAGCCAGTCCAGCAGCTCGGTGCCGAAGCTGGCGATCACGTCGAGCTGGGGCGCGTGCACATGGGTGTCAACGAAGCCCGGCAGCACGAGGCGGCCGCGATGGTCGATGCGCGTCCAGCTCGCATCGAGCGCGGCATCGCTGGATTGCGCGCCGCGGATCACGCCGTCCTCCACCAGCAGCCAGTGGTCGGGGCGGAAGCGCACGGCCGCGCCCGGCTCGGCGCCCCAGCCCGGATCGGCGGTGAAGTCGAGCAGGTCGCCGCGCAGGGCGAACTTGGAGCGTGGAACGGCGGTCATCGGGCAGGCATCGAGGGGATCGGGGTCATTGGAGTCATTGGGGCGCCAGGGCACGGGCGACATCGCGCACCTGCTCACGGAACCAGCGATGGGCGGCGGACGGGTGGGTGCGGTCGTGCCAGAGCTGGTAGTAGCTCATCGGCGGAAAAGCCACCGGGCAGCGCACGATGCGCACCGGCAGGTGGTGGACGTAGCGCTGGCAGAACTGCCGCCCGGTGGTCAGCACCAGCAGGCTGGCCGCCACCATCTGGGGGATCTGCCCAAAGTGGGCGCTGCGCACGGTGACGCGCCGGTGCAGGCCCTGGGCATCGAGGTAGGCGTCGATCACGCCCAGGGCTTCGCGCCCGGTGTGCAGCGGCGTGGGCGCGACGTGTTCGCAGTCCAGGTAGCGCTCGACGCTCCAGCCGCGGGGGCTGCGCACGGCCGGGTGGTCCTGATTGACCAGGCAGACCACCTCGTCGGTGAGCAGGCGCCCCAGGTGCAGCTCCTCGGGCGGTTCCAGCCAGTTGCCCACCACGAGGTCGACCTCGCCCGAGGCCAGGGCGCGGCGCACATCGAACTCGGCCGTCAGCGGCACGAGGTCGAGCTGCACGAGCGGCGCCTCGTGCTTGATGTGGGCCACGAGCTGGGGCAGAAAGAGCGGGTCGAGGTAGTCGCTGGCGGCCACGCGGAAGGACCAGGCGGCCGTCTGCGGGTCGAAGCTGCGGCTGCGCTGGCGCGCCCCGAACAGGCGCTCGGCCTCGCGCAGCACGGTGGCCGCAGGCTCCAGCAGGTCCAGCGCGTTGGGCGTGGGCGCCATGCCGTTGCCCGAGCGCACCAGCAGCGCATCGCCCGTCAGCTCGCGCAGCCGACGCAGATGGGCACTGACGGCCGGCTGGGTCAGGCCCAGCTTCAAGGCGGCACGGGAGACGCTGCGTTCGGTGATCACGGTGTGCAGGACGCGGACGAGATGGAGCTCGATCTTGTCGAAATCAGCGCGCAGTGTCATATCCGTTCCCCGATAACCTTTATTCACATTCTCGTATACACAGGGACGACGTTGGCGTTACCGTTGCGGTATCCGCTCCCGGGCTGCTGCCTGTGCAGGAGTGGTCTCGCACCATCACCTTCGACGCCATGCATACGCGACCGATCCGCTTTTACGCCCAAGGCCGGCTGCACACGCTGCCGCAGGCCGTGCCCACCCGCACGGTGCTGCAGCACCTGCGTGAGGACCTCCACTGCACCGGCACCAAGGAAGGCTGCGCCGAAGGCGACTGCGGCGCCTGCACCGTGGTGATCGGCGAGCTGGCCGATCTCTCGTTGCCACCGGCGCCCGGCGTCAGCCGCGTGGGTGCCCTGGACCTGCGCAACGTCAACGCCTGCATCCAGTTCCTGCCGACACTGGACGGCAAGGCCCTGTTCACGGTGGAGGATCTCAAGCGTCTGGCCGGCGGCCGCCTGCACCCGGTGCAGCAGGCCCTGGTCGAATGCCACGGCTCGCAGTGCGGCTTTTGCACCCCGGGCTTCGTGATGTCGCTGTGGCACAGCTACGAACGCCACGGCGGCGGTGCCGCCGGGCGGCCCAGCCGTCAGCAACTGGCCGACGACCTGTCGGGCAAACTGTGCCGGTGCACCGGCTACCGGCCCATCCTGGATACGG
>NZ_JBKBVU010000196.1:0-5816 GCF_046289365.1 Caldimonas sp.
CTTGGCCCACAAAGCCCCGGCCACGTTGTCGGACACCTGCACCGGCACGCCGGCCGCACCGAAGGCCTCGACCAGGCCGGCGCTGCGCGGCGAGGGGCCGATCACCAGCTCGCCGCGGCCATGGTGGCGCACATGGCCGGGGCCAGCCATCTCGGTGGCGACATACACCACCGCCGGCAGCACCTCCTGCGTCAGCACGGCCCGCAGCCGCTCGGCGTTGTCCACGCCGTTCTGCAGGCTCAGCACCAAGGCATCGGCACGCAGATGCGGCCGCATCGCCCGCGCGGCGGCTTCGGTGTCGGCAGACTTCACGCAGCACAGCACCACGTCGGCGCCGGCCACCGCCGCCGGTTCGGTGTGGGCCTGCACGGCCACCTGTTCGTCAAAGGCCGCCGTCTGCAGCCGCAGCCCGCGGGCGCGCATGGCCTGCACATGCGCTGGCCGTCCGACCAACACCACCTGGTGGCCGGCACGCGCCAGCATGCCGCCGTAGTAGCCGCCCACCGCGCCCGCGCCCATCACCGCCCACTTCATCGCCCGCTCCTGCCGGAATCACTGTCGGCGATGGTAAGGGGTCTGGGGCGGGCGGCGAATCAGGCTTGCAACCGCGCGTCCAGCGTGATCGTGGCGTTGAGCACCTTGGACACGGGGCAACCCTCCTTGGCGCGCTGGGCGGCCGCTTCGAAGGCGGCGCGGTCGGCCCCGGGGATCTCGGCCACCAGGTCCAGATGCACCGCGGTGATGGCAAAGCCTTCGCCCACCTTCTCCAGCGACACTGTGGCGGTGGTGCGGATGCTGCGCGCCGTCAGACCCACCGCGCCGAGCTGGGCCGACAGGGCCATCGAGAAGCAGCCCGCATGGGCAGCAGCGATCAGCTCCTCGGGGTTGGTGCCCGGACCGTTCTCGAAGCGGGTGCCAAAGCCATAAGGGGCCTCGGTGAACAGGCCGCTGCCCACGGACAGACGGCCCTGGCCGTCCTTGAGGCCGCCGCTCCAGGCGGCCGATGCGCTGCGCTTCATGCGAGGTCTCCTTTCGGGTGAACAGGCCCCCAAGGTAGACCAAAGTCCTGTGTCGCGCACCCGGGAAACAAAGGCCTTACAATGTTGCGATGCAACAAACAGGCCGCTTCTCCCACGGCACGGTGCCGGCTTGCTACCCCGGCTGGGGTCTGGCGCGCGGCTTCTTCCGAGCGGTCGCCCCGCCCTGACGTCACTCGGCCGCCCGGTTGGTACGTTTGCTGTCGGGGCGGCGATGCTCTGTTCGCCGCCTTCCCCCCTTTCGATTCCCTGATTTTCTTGCGCTCCCGGTGCGCCGGCGGGCCTCGTCTGTCTTTTCATGTCCACGGTTTTCACGCGCCGAGAGTGGTTCTCCAACATCCGCGGCGACCTGCTCGCCGGCCTCGTCGTGGCCCTGGCGCTCATTCCAGAGGCCATCGCCTTTTCCATCATTGCCGGGGTCGACCCCAAGGTCGGGCTCTACGCCTCGTTCAGCATTGCGGTGATCATCGCCTTCACCGGCGGGCGCCCGGGCATGATCTCGGCGGCCACCGGGGCCATGGCGCTGGTGATGGTCACGCTCGTCAAGGAGCATGGCCTGCAGTACCTGCTGGCCGCCACCGTGCTCACCGGCGTGCTGCAGGTGCTCGCCGGCTGGCTGCGCCTGGGCTCGCTGATGCGTTTTGTCTCGCGCTCGGTGATCACCGGCTTCGTCAACGCCCTGGCCATCCTGATCTTCCTGGCCCAGCTGCCCGAACTCACCGACGTGAGCTGGGTGGTGTATGCGATGACGGCCGCCGGCCTGGCCATCATCTACGGCTTCCCCTACCTCAGCAAAGCCGTCCCGTCCCCTCTGGTGACCATCATCGTGCTCACCGCTGTGGCGATGGTGCTCGACCTGGACATCCGCACCGTCGGCGACATGGGCGAGCTGCCCGACAGCCTGCCCGTCTTCCTGTGGCCCGACGTGCCGCTGAACCTGGAAACCCTCCAGATCATCCTGCCCTATTCGGCCACGCTGGCCGTGGTAGGCCTGCTGGAATCGATGATGACGGCCTCCATCGTCGATGAACTCACCGACACCGCCAGCGACAAGAACCGCGAGTGCGTGGGCCAGGGCGTGGCCAACATGGTCACCGGCTTCATTGGCGGCATGGCCGGCTGCGCGATGATCGGCCAGTCGGTCATCAACGTGAAGTCGGGCGGGCGCGGGCGACTGTCCACCTTCTCGGCCGGCGTGTTCCTGCTGCTGATGGTGGTCTTCCTGGGCCCCTGGGTGAGCCAGATTCCCATGGCCGCCCTGGTGGCCGTGATGATCATGGTGTCGATCGGCACCTTCAACTGGGACTCCATCCGCAAGCTGCGCGAGCACCCGCCAAGCTCGTCGATCGTGATGGTGACCACCGTGGTCGTCACCGTGGCCACGCACGACCTGGCCCAGGGCGTGTTCGTGGGCGTGCTGCTGTCGGGGATCTTCTTCGCCCACAAGGTGGGGCGTGTGCTGCGCATCGACCGCAGCAGCAGCGCCGACGGCCGTGTGCGCACCTACACCGTGGTGGGCCAGGTCTTCTTTGCCTCGTCCGAAACCTTCACCGGCGCCTTCGACTTCAAGGAGGTGATCGACAAGGTCTGCATCGACGTGAGCCGCGCCCACTTCTGGGACATCACCGCGGTGAGTGCGCTCGACAAAGTGGTGCTGAAGTTCAAGCGCGAAGGCACCGAGGTCGAGGTGCGCGGCTTGAACGAAGCCAGCGCCACGCTGGTGGACCGCTTCGCCGTGCACGACAAGCCTGGCGCCGTCGAACAACTGATGCACTGAGAAGGAGCGCCCCATGGACAAGGTATACGCATGCATCGACGGTCGTTCCAACTCGGATGCCGTGATCGATTGGGGCATCTGGTCCGCCCAGCGGCTGCAGGGTCAGCTCGAGTTCCTGCACGTCATCGAGCGCCCTGATGCCGTGGCCGAGGTCAAGGACTACAGCGGCGCCATCGGCCTGGGGGCGCAGGAGACCTTGCTGCATGACCTGAGCGAGCATGACGCCCGACGCGGGCGACAAGCCCGGGAAGCCGGGCGCGCCCTGGTGGCCGCTGCCCGGGCGCGCGCCGAGGCCGCCGGGGTGTTGCACCATGATGGCCGGCTGCGGCACGGGGATTTCGTCGAGACGGTGATCGAGATGCAGGGCGACGCCGGTCTGTTCGTGCTGGGCGAGCACCACCACGCCGCGCCTGGCGGCCGGGTCCACCGGGAACATCATGTGGAGCGTGTGATCCGTGGCGTCGCCGCCCCGGTGCTGGTGGCCACCACCGAGCATTTCGAGGCGCCTTCCCGTGTGGTGCTGGCTTTCGATGGCGGCGCCGCCTCGCGGCGCAGCCTGAGTCGCATCGCCCGCCATCCCTTGCTGCAGGGGCTGCCGGTGCTGGTGGTTCGCGCGGGCGAGGACACGCCTGCGGCCCGCCGACAGCTCGACGAGGCCTGCCGCACGCTCGCCAGCGAGGGTGTGAGGGCCGAGAGTGAATGGGCCCGCGGGCCGGCCGAGGCCGTGCTGCCCGCCTTGGTGAAGGCGCACAAGCCCGCTTTGCTGGTGATGGGGGCCTTCGGCCACTCCTGGCTGCGAAGGCTGTTACTGGGGAGCACCACCTCGACGCTGCTGCGCGTCAGCGAAGTGCCGGTTTTGGTGTTGCGCTGAGACCGCGGCTCAGCGCTTCGCGCCGGTGGCGTGCGCCACGTACAGCGCCAGCGCCTCGATCTGGGCAGCGCTGAGGGTCTGCTCGTAGGCCGGCATGATGCCGAAGCCGTTGCGCACCGCCTTGGCCACGCGCTCGGCGTCCGGGCGCAGTTCGTCGAGCGAGGGGCCCACGGCCCCTCGCGCGCCGGCATCGGCCAGGGCATGGCAAACGGCGCAGGCCGGCGTGGCCCCCTGAAGGAACAGTTGCTTGCCCAGCGCCAGCTTGTCGGCTTCGCTGGCCTGGGCGCCCAAGGCCAGGCCGACCACGGCTGCCGCGATCGCGGCGCGCAGGCAAAGGATCGTCGGAAAGGATGGTCGGGACATCGAGGCAAAAGACGCAGCAAGATAGAGGCAAAGGCCGCCCGCAAGCAGCGTGCGAGGGCCTGCAGGGCGGGGCCCATGGCCCCGCCGCAGTCTCAGGCCACGGTGAGCTTCACCGCGTGGTCGGCCCAGCTGTTGTTGTTGTAGCCGTCCTGGTTCTCCATGCGCTGCTCGGGCTGCACATTGCCCTTGACATCGGTGGCGCGGCTGGCCAGGGTGTAGGTGCCGGGCTTGAGGTCGGCCGAGAACACGAACTGGCGCCAGGCGTACTTGCCCAGGTCGGGGCCCACCAGGCGCGCGGCCTGCCAGGTCTTGCCGCCGTCGATCGATACTTCGACCCCCTTGAGCGCCTCGATGCCGCCAAAGGCCACGCCGTGGATCTGCACCCGGCCGGCCTTGACCGGGCCGTGCTCGGACAGCGGGCCGTTGATCCAGGACTTGACGTTCATGCCCAGCACCGACTCGTGCTCGGGGCCGCCCTTGGCGCCCACGGGGCTGACGCGATAGCGGTTGGCCATGATGCCCGCGGTGGTCTCGCGCGGCGTGAAGGCCACGTTCTTCACGTACTTGATGTTGTTCACGCCGGTGTAGCCCGGCACGATCAGGCGCAGCGGGCCGCCATGGGCCAGCGAGATCGGCGCGCCGTTGAGCTCCCAGGCCAGCAGCGCGTCTTCGAGCGCGGCAATCGGCACCGAGCGCTCGACCTTCACCGAGTTCGGGTCCACGCCCTCGGGGATCTTCTCGCCGCCGGTGCCGGTGATGTAGCGGGCTCCGTCGACCAGACCGCCCAGGGCCTGCACCACGTTCTTCAGCGGCACGCCGCTCCAGACCACGCAGCCGGCCGCGCCCACCGTCCACGGCGTCCCGCTGGGCTTGTGCGGGAAGAAGCCGCGGCCGTTGCCCGAGCACTGCAGCACCATCGCCACGGTCTCGATGCCCAGCGTCTTCAACTCGGCCAGGGTGAGGTCGCGCGGGGACTTCACGCCCTGGAAGGAAACCGTCCAGGCATCGCGGTTGTCCAGGATGGAGGGGTCCGGCGCCGGCAGGTTGTTGCGGATGAAGAGCTGCTCACTGGGCGTGATGACGCTCGTGCCGAAGGCACTGCGCTTGGTCTCCAGCGTGCTGCTGCTGTGCACGATGAGGGCCGATGCGTCCTTCCAGCTCACATAGGCCGGCAGCGGCTTGGGTGCGGCGGCCTGCGCCACGGCCCCGCGGGTCCAGGTGGCCAAGCCCACGCCGGCCAGCGCACTGGCGCTGCCCACCAGCAGATGGCGGCGCGGCAGCGAGGTCGGTGTCTCTTGCATGGTCGTTTTCTCCTGATTCATCAAATGGTCGGCAGCTCCGCCAGCACAGGCCGGCAGGACACCACCGCGAAGTGTGACAAGAGCGCATGACGTCCACGGCGAATGTTGCGTCTTGTTACAACAAGAGAGCACCGAAAACCGCCCCGCCATCAAGGGCTTGCGGCATCGCAACAACCCTGCGGCCGTGCACGCAGGGGTCAAACGCTGTCGAGAACACGCAGCAGTTCACGCCCGTAGGCCTCCAGCTTCTTGGCGCCCACACCGCTGATGCCGGCCAGGGCCTCGAGGCTCGCAGGGCACTCGCGCGCCATCTGCACCAGGGTGGCGTCGTTGAAGACGATGTAGGCGGGCAGGTTGTGCTCGCGCGCGACCTCGGCGCGCCAGGCCTTGAGGGCCCGCAGGCGGGCCTGGGCGGGGGCGTCCAGGTCGGCCGCCGGGGGCCGGGCCGCGGCATTGCCGCGCCGGCC
>NZ_JBKBVU010000197.1:0-5808 GCF_046289365.1 Caldimonas sp.
CCGGGCCCGGCCCGCCGGCGGTCCTGACCCGCGTCAGGCCGGAATGCGAAAAGTAATCATTTGTTTTGCAGGCTCTATCATAGGGGCTGTCCGGCCCGACCCTTGCCCGCTTGCGGCAGGCCGTTGCGACGCCGCCCCGCCATCCCCATGTTTCTGGACATTCAGCAGCTTTGCGTGCGCTATGCCGGCGCACAGGCCTCCCATCCCGCCGTGCACGACGTCAGCCTGGCCCTGCCCCAGGGAGAGATCGGCGCCCTGATCGGGCCCTCGGGCTGCGGCAAGACCTCGATGCTGCGGGCCATCGCGGGGCTCGAACGCATCGCTGGCGGGCGCATCGCCATCGAAACCGAGGTGCTCAGCGCCGCCCAGCCGGGGCAGCCCGGGGTCCACCTGCCGCCCGAGCAGCGGCGCATCGGCATGGTCTTCCAGGATTACGCCCTCTTTCCCCACCTCAGCGTGGGCGAGAACGTAGCCTTCGGGATCGCCCACCGCCCGCGCCGCGAACGCGAGGCCCGCGTGGCCGAGATGCTCGAACTCGTCGGCCTGGGCCCGGTGGCGGCCCGCTATCCCCACCAGCTCTCGGGCGGGCAGCAACAGCGCATCGCGCTGGCCCGGGCGCTGGCCCCCGCCCCGCGCCTGCTGCTGCTGGACGAGCCCTTCTCGAACCTCGACGTGGACCTGCGCGAACGCCTGGCCCAGGAGGTGCGCACCATCCTGAAGCGCTCGGGCACCACCGCTCTGCTCGTCACGCACGACCAGATGGAGGCCTTCGCAGTGGCCGACCTGATCGGTGTGATGCACCAGGGCCGGCTCGAGCAATGGGACACCGCCTACCAGCTCTACCACCGCCCGGCCACCCGATTCGTGGCCGACTTCATCGGCCACGGCGTCTTCACCCCGGCCCGCATCGTCCAGCAGCCCGGCGGACCGGTGGTGCGCACCCCGCTGGGCGACCTGGTCGACCTGGAGGAGTGCCCCCTGCCCAGCGCCTACCCAGGCGGCGAATGCGATGTGCTGCTGCGCGCCGACGACATCGTCCACGACGACGACGCCCCGGTGAAGGCGCGCATCGAGCGCAAGGCCTTCCGCGGCTCCGAGTTCCTCTACACCCTGCGGCTGGCCAGCGGCGAGACCGTCCTGGCCCACGTGCCATCCCACCACAACCACGCCGTGGGCGACTGGGTGGGCATCCGCCCCGAGGTCGACCACGTCGTGACCTTTCCCCGTCAAACCTGAGGAAATTCGAGGGATTTCCACCTGCAACTTTCGTGACCCTGCGGGCGTCGAAACGAACGGCCTCAACCTATACTGATCGCCAGTGCTGCCGCTGAGCCGGCGGCATCGTTTCGCCTGAAAGGACCAGGACCATCATGGGTGCCAAATTCAAGATCGCAGGCTGGGTGGCCATCGGTGCCCTGGCCGGTGCCCTCACCACCATGCAGTTGCAGGCCACGGCGCGCAACTCGCTGGCGCCGCTGCCGCTGGAAGAGATGCAGCAGCTCGCCGCCGTGTTCGGCATGATCAAGTCGGACTACGTCGAGCCGGTGGACGAGAAAAAGCTCATCACCGACGCCATCAGCGGCATGGTCTCGGGCCTGGACCCGCATTCGCAGTACTTCGACAAGAAGAGCTTCAAGGAATTCCGCGAAGGCACGAGTGGCCGCTTCGTGGGCGTGGGCATCGAGATCGGCATGGAAGACGGCCTGGTGCGCGTGGTCTCCCCGATCGAGGGCTCGCCCGCTTTTCGCGCCGGCATCAAAACCGGCGATCTCATCACCCGCATCGACGACACCCCGGTCAAGGGCATGACCATCGACCAGGCGGTCAAGCGCATCCGCGGTGAACCCAACACCAAGATCATCCTGACGATCTTCCGCAAGAGCGAGAGCCGCACCTTCCCGGTGACGATCACGCGCGAGGAGATCCGTGTGCAAAGCGTGCGCGGGCGCATCGTCGAGCCCGGCTACGCCTGGCTGCGCATCAGCCAGTTCCAGGACCGCACCATCGAGGACTTCGCCCGCAAGCTCGAGGAGCTGTTCAAGGCCGAGCCCAACATGAAGGGCCTGGTGCTCGACCTGCGCAACGACCCGGGCGGCTTGCTCGAAGGCGCGGTGGCGGTGTCGGCCGCCTTCTTGCCGCGCGATGCCATCGTGGTCACCACCAACGGCCAGATCCCCGAGTCCAAGGCCACCTTCAAGGCCAGCCCGGAGTACTACGTCCGGCGTGGAGGCAACGATCCGCTGCGTCGCCTGCCCGAGGCGGTCAAGACCGTGCCGCTGGTGGTGCTGGTCAACGAAGGCTCCGCCTCGGCCAGCGAGATCGTCGCCGGCGCCCTGCAGGACCACAAACGCGCCATCGTCATGGGCTCCCAGACCTTCGGCAAGGGCTCGGTGCAGACGGTGCGCCAGCTCACCGCCGACACCGCGCTCAAGCTCACGACCGCGCGCTACTACACCCCGGCAGGCCGCTCCATCCAGGCCACGGGCATCGTCCCCGACCTGATGATCGACGAGACTGCTGAGGGCAACGTGTTCAGCGCCCTGCGCACCCGCGAGGTCGACCTCACGCGCCATCTCGAGAACGGCAACGGCGACAAGGACCCGGCGCGCGCCAAGGCACGCGAGGAAGCGCTCAAGCGCCTGGAAGAGGAAGCCGCCCGTCAGGGCCAGGCGCCGCAGCGCACGCTGCCCGAATTCGGCAGCGCCGAGGACTTCCAGCTCCAGCAGGCCCTCAATCGCCTCAAGGGGCAGCCGGTGGCGGTGTCCAAGACCCTGACCGAGCGCAAGCCCGAGGAAACCAAGGCCAACTGAGCAAGGTTTCCCCAACTTTCGCCAACCCGCGCGCCCGCCTCGTGCGGGCGCCTTCGCCCACGCCCATGTGCAGGCGTTTTCGCCTTATGCTGGCTGCATGAACGACGACCAGCTCCTGCGCTACAGCCGCCACATCCTGCTCGACGAACTCGGCGTGGAAGGCCAGCAGCGCCTGCTCGACAGCCATGCGCTGGTGATCGGCGCAGGCGGCCTGGGCTCACCGGTGGCCTATTACCTGGGCACAGCCGGCGTGGGCCGCCTCACGGTGGTCGACCACGACACCGTGGACCTCACCAACCTGCAACGTCAGATCATCCACGACCTCTCGCGCCTGGGCCAGCCCAAGGCGGCATCGGCGGCGCGCAGCATCGCGGCGATCAACCCCGAGGTGCACGTGCAGGCCCTGTGCGAACGTGCCGACGAAGCGCGCCTGCACGAACTCGTCGCCGCCGCCGACGTGGTGCTCGACTGCTCCGACAACTTCGCCACCCGCCACGCCCTCAACCGGGCCTGCGTCGCCCATCGCAAGCCGCTGGTGGCCGGGGCGGCCATCCGCTTCGACGGTCAGATTTCGGTGTACGACCCGCGCGATGCGTCGAGCCCCTGCTATGCCTGCATCTTCCCGCCCGAGCAGTCCTTCGAGGAAGTGCGCTGCGCCACGATGGGGGTGTTCGCGCCGCTGGTGGGCATCATCGGCAGCCAGCAGGCCGCCGAGGCGCTCAAGCTGCTCGCCGGGGTCGGTCGTTCTCTGGCCGGGCGCCTGCAGATGCTCGATGCCCGTCACATGGAGTGGACCGAGATCCGCATCGCACGCCATCCGGACTGCCCCGTGTGCCATGCGCGGCCATCGGGGTCATTGCCCGCAGCGGCAGCGCGCATCCGCTAAGCTGTCGGGCCCTTTGCCTCACAACGAGAAGAGCCCGGCATGGACGACAAGCGCCAGGAACTCACAGCCCGCAACTTCCCCACGGCCCAGGACGATGCCGCCGCAGCGGCCAGCCTGCCCCGCTATGGCAGCCCCCAGAGCGCCTACCGCCTGGCCTTCACCGACGAGGACTTCCTGCTGCGCGAGGAGCTGCGCCCGGTGCGCATGCAACTCGAGCTGCTCAAGCCCGAACTGGTCCAGAAACAGCACGGCATCGAATCGACGATCGTGATCTTCGGCAGCGCCCGCATCCTGCCCGCCGATGCCGCCCGGCAGGCGCTGGAGCAGGCGCAGCGCAGCGGGGATGCCCGCGCGATTGCGCGCGCGCAATCGCGGCTGCGGATGTCGCACTACTACGAGGAGGCCCGCCGCTTCGCCGCGCTCGTCACCGAAGCCTCCCGGCGCCTGGACCCGCCGATCTACGTGGTCACCGGCGGCGGCCCCGGCATCATGGAAGCGGGCAACCGCGGTGCGCACGAAGCCGGGGGCAAGAGCATCGGTCTGAACATCGTGCTGCCGCACGAGCAGGAGCCCAATCCCTACATCACGCCGGAGCTGTGCTTCCTGTTCCACTACTTCGGCCTGCGCAAGATGCACTTCCTGATGCGGGCCATCGCACTGGTGTGCTTCCCGGGCGGCTTCGGCACCCTCGATGAGCTGTTCGAAGTCCTCACCCTCGTGCAAACACGCAAGAGCCGCAAACGTCCGGTGCTGCTGTTCGGCCGCGAGTTCTGGAGCCGCCTCATCAACTTCGACGTGCTCGTCGAAGAAGGCATGATCGCCCCCGAAGACCTGCACCTATTCCAGTACGTCGAAACCGCCGAAGAAGCTTGGCAGCTCATTGCCCAAGCCTATGCCCTGGACGCCCCGCCCAGCACCAGCGGCGCCTTTGCCGACGATTTTTGATCCCGCCATGCCGCGTTCGCCCATTCCCGTCAGTCTCATCGGCGCCCCCACCGACGTGGGCGCCGGCTCTCGCGGCGCCTCCATGGGGCCCGAAGCCCTGCGCGTGGCGCAACTGCAACCCGTCCTCGAAGCCCAGGGCTGCGAGGTGATCGACCGAGGCAACCTGGCCGGCCCGCCCAACCCCTGGCAAGCTCCCGTGGACGGCTACCGGCACCTCGACGAGGTGGTCGCCTGGAACCAGGCCGTGCACGAGGCCGTGCATGCCGAGCTTCAGCAAGGCCGCTTGCCGATCCTGCTTGGCGGGGATCATTGCCTGGGCATCGGCTCGATCAGCGCAGTGGCAAGACACTGCCGGGAGACGGGCAAAAAGCTGCGCGTGCTCTGGCTCGACGCGCACGCCGATTTCAACACCAACACGCTCACGCCCACCGGCAACGTGCACGGCATGCCCGTGGCCGTGCTGTGCGGCCATGGGCCTCAGGCCCTGACCCATCTGGGCGGCCAGTGTCCGGCCATCCGCCCGCAGATGGTGCGCCAGATCGGCATCCGCAGCGTGGACGCCGGCGAGAAGCACCTCGTGCATGCCGAGAACCTCGAGGTCTTCGACATGCGCTACATCGACGAGATGGGCATGCGCCACACGATGGAGATGGCCCTGGCCCTGCTCGATGCGCAGACCCATCTGCACGTGAGCTTCGATGTGGACTTCCTCGACCCCGACGTCGCCCCCGGGGTCGGCACCACCGTACGCGGCGGCCCCAGCTACCGCGAAGCCCAGTTGTGCATGGAGATGATCGCCGACACCGGCCGGCTGGGCTCGCTCGACGTGGTGGAGCTCAACCCGGCGCTGGACGTGCGCAACCAGACGGCCGAGGTGGCCGTCGAGCTGATCGCCAGCCTGTTCGGCAAGTCCACGCTGATGCGGCGTTGAGCCCGGGGCTCACTCCCCCGGCGCCCCCGCCTCGAACCATCGCCGGATGAGGGCGCGCTCGTCCTCGGTGATCTGTGTGGCGTTGTTCAGCGGCATCTGCCTCAACACCACCGTTTGCTGGTAGATCGCCTGTGCATGCTGCTGCACCAACTGCGGCGTGTGCAGCGCCACGTTCTTGCTGGCCAACGCAGCGTTGTGGCACATCGCGCAGCGCTGCTCAATCACCCTGTGCACTT
>NZ_JBKBVU010000008.1:0-39121 GCF_046289365.1 Caldimonas sp.
TGGTAGCAGAACTCGCCGTCGTAGTCGTCCTCGACGATCCACGCCCCGGCCTGGCGGGCGGCCTCCAGCAGCGCCAGCCGGCGCTCCAGGCTCAGGGTGCTGCCCAGGGGCTGCTGGTGGGAAGGCGTGACGAACGCCAGCCGGAACTGCGGAGCCAGCCGCAGTCCTTCCTCCACCATCATCCCTTCGTCATCGACCGGTACCGGCACCAGGTCGGCCCCGGCAGCGATCTTCGCGCGGGCGTCCTCCCCGCTCATCACGCCGCCCACGCCGATGATGGGATAGTCCGGGCCCAAGGCGGCCCGCAGGGCGGCGATCACGCGGTTGCTGGCATCGAACACCGGGCGGCCGCTCAGCCCCCCGGCTTCCTGCCCGTGGGGCAGATGGGCGACCGCCTTGCGCTCGATGGTGGTGTTGGTGGCGATCACGCCGTCGATGCCATGGCGCCGCAAGGAGGCGGCGATCACGCCGATCTGGGCCTCGTCCAGATCGGGGGCGATCTTCACGAACATCGGCACCGAGCGGCCCTGGGCCTGCACCAGCGCCTGGCGGCGCGCCTGCAGCGCGCCCAGCAGCTCGTCCAGGGCCTGGTCCGACTGCAGCGAACGCAGGTTCTGGGTGTTGGGCGAGGAGATGTTCACCGTGACATAGTCAGCGTGCGGGAAGACGCCTTCGAGCCCGATGAGGTAGTCGTCCACGGCGCGCTCGATCGGCGTGCTGGCGTTCTTGCCGATGTTCAGACCCAGGATGCCGCCGCTGTCGCGAAAGCGCGAGCGGCGCACGTTGTCCAAGAAGGCCTCGAGCCCGTCGTTGTTGAATCCCAGCCGGTTGATCAGCGCATCGGCTTGCGGCAGGCGGAACATGCGCGGCTTCGGGTTGCCCGGCTGCGGCAGCGGTGTGACGGTGCCCACCTCGATGAAGCCGAAGCCGAGGGCGGCCAGGCCGTCGATGCAGCGGCCGTTTTTGTCCAGTCCGGCCGCCAGCCCCACCCGGTTGGGAAAGCGCAGGCCCGCCACGGTGACCGGATCGTCCACGCGCGATTGCCCATAGACGCAGGCCAGCGGTGTGCGCTGCGTGCGTGCCAGCGCGGCAAGGGTCAGCTCATGGGCGTGTTCGGGATCCAGGCCGAAGAGGAAAGGGCGGGCGAGGGCGTAGGGCAAGAGGGACATGGGCGGTCGGTCCGGGATAATCGCGGGATTGTCTCAAACGCGCGGGCACTGCGGCCCTTCGATCCCATGACGCAAGACGAACTCAAGGCCCTGGTGGGGCGAGCGGCCATCGAGCATGTGGTGCCCGGCAGCATCGTGGGCGTGGGTACCGGTTCGACGGTGAACTGCTTTATCGACGAGCTGGCCCGCATCAAGGACCGCATCCAGGGAGCGGTGTCCAGCTCGGTGCGCAGCACTGAACGCTTGGTGGCACACGGCATCCCGGTCTTCGACGCCAACGAGGTCACGTCGCTGCCGGTCTACATCGACGGGGCGGACGAGATCGACCACCGAGGCCACATGATCAAGGGCGGTGGGGCCGCGCTCACGCGCGAGAAGATCGTGGCCGATCTGGCGCAGCGTTTCGTCTGCATTGCCGATGCCTCCAAGCTGGTGCCCACCCTGGGACGCTTTCCACTGCCGGTGGAGGTGATTCCGATGGCGCGGGCCCAGGTGATGCGCCGCCTGGCCGCCCTGGGGGGGCAGCCGAAGCTGCGCGAGGGGGTGGTGACCGACAACGGCAACCTGATCGTCGACGTGGCCGGCCTGCGCATCGACGATCCGTTGGCGATGGAAACCGAGATCAATCAGTGGCCCGGGGTGGTCACCGTGGGAATCTTCGCCCGCCACCGGGCCCATCTGTGTCTGCTGGGCACGCCCGAAGGCGTGCGTGCGCTCAGCTTCTGAAAAGCCGTGGCGCCGGCGGGCGCACCCGCCGGCTGCGCTGCGGGAGGGTAATCAGAAGCGGAAGCCGGGGGGCGCGTTGCCAGCTGGCGGCAACGGTGCGGCCGGGCTGATCTGACCATCGGCAGGGCGCGCCTCGGGGGGGGCGGCCGGGGCAGGTGCCGGGGGCGCCAGGGGCGTGGCCTCGGCAAAACGATAACCGGAAGGCAGCCGCGACTGCTTGGGATAGCCCGCCGCATCGAGGTAGCCGTTCCAGTCGCTGCTCGAGTAGCCCTTGATCCGCTGGGCGCCGATGGTGAGCAGGGGCACCTCGTTGCTGCCGGCCAGTTTCTTCAGGGCCTCGGCATCGGCGGCGGTGGTGATGCTGTACTCGGTGTGCGGGATGCCGCGCTGGCGCAGCAGGTTGCGTCCGGCATCGCAGGGTTGGCAATCCCCCGAGGTGTAGAGCACGACGGGGTAACGCGCCACGACTTGGCGCAGCTCGAAGGGCAGGGCCGCGTCGGGGCCGGACGCACCGCCGCTGCCCGGCGTGCCGACGGCACGCACCTGGCCCGCCTGCGCAGGCGGCCGGTCGGTGTAGGTGATCTTGCCGTCCGGGCCCACGACCTTGTACGTGGCGTGTGCAGCCGTGCTGGCCAGCAGGCCGAACAGCAGGCCGAAGGCCTCGCGTCGAACCGTTCGCTTCATGCGCCCTCCTCGTCGAATCAAGGCGGATGCTAGCTCAGGCCATGCCCTGGTGGCGTAACAAGGCGTCGATGCGGGGCTCCCGGCCGCGAAAAGCGCGAAAGCTTTCCTCGGCCGGGCGGCTGCCGCCCACCTCGAGGATCTGCTCGCGATAGCGCCGCCCGGTGGTCACGTCGAGCACACCGGCCTCCTCGAAGGCTCCGTAGGCATCGGCGCTGAGCACCTCGGCCCACTTGTAGCTGTAGTAGCCGGCCGCATAGCCGCCTGCGAAGATGTGCGAGAAGCTGTGCTGCATGCGGTTGAACGGTGGTGGCGGGAAGACGGCCACCTCGGCGCGCACCTCGTCGATCACCTGCTGGATGCGTTCCTGGCTGCCAGGCTCGGCATGCAGGCGCATGTCGAACAGCGCGAACTCGATCTGGCGCAGCGTCTGCAGGCCGCTCTGGAAGTTTTTGGCGGCCACCATCTTGTCGTAAAGGGCCCGCGGCAGCGGCTCGCCGGTGTCCACATGGGCGGTCATGTGTCTGAGCACCTCCCATTCCCAGCAGAAGTTCTCCATGAACTGGCTGGGCAGTTCCACCGCGTCCCATTCCACGCCCGAGATGCCGGCCACGCCGATGTCGTCGACCTGGGTGAGCAGGTGGTGCAGCCCGTGGCCGAACTCATGGAAGAGCGTGAGCACGCTGTCGTGCGTGAGCAGGGCCGGCTTGCCGCCCACACCTTCGGCGAAGTTGCACACCAGGTGGGCCACCGGGGTCTGCAGGCGGCCATCGGGTCGGGCCCAGCGGCCGCGCACGTCGTCCATCCAGGCGCCCGAACGCTTGCCCTGGCGGGCGTAGGGGTCGAGGTAGAACTGGCCCACGAGCTGCCCGCCGCGCTCGATGCGGAAGAAGCGCACGCTGGGGTGCCACACCGGGGCGGTATCGGGGCGGATGGCCACCTCGAACAAGGTCTCGACGATCTTGAACAGGCCCTCGAGCACCTTGGGCTCGGTGAAGTACTGTTTCACCTCCTGGTCGCTGAAGGCGTAGCGCTTCTCCTTGAGCTTCTCGGACGCATAGGCCAGGTCCCAGGCGGCCAGTTCGGGCAGGCCCAGCTCGGCGCGGGCGAACTCGCGCAGTTCGGCCAGATCGCGCTCGGCATGGGGCCGTGCCCGGCGCGCGAGATCGCGCAGGAAGTCGAGCACCTGCTGCGGCGACTCGGCCATCTTGGGCACCAGGGACACTTCGGCGAAGTTGCGATAGCCCAGCAGCTCGGCTTCCTCCTGGCGCAGGGCCAGCAGTTCGCGCATCAGCGCGGAATTGTCGTGCTCGGGCTCACCCAACTCGGAGGCGCGGGTGACATAGGCGGTGTAGAGCCGCTCGCGCAGCGAGCGGTCCTGCCCGTACTGCATCACCGGGAAATAGCTCGGGAACTGCAGCGTGAGCTTGTAGCCGTCGCGCCCGTCCGCTTGGGCCGCCTGTCGCGCAGCCTCCCTCGCATCGTCGGGCACGCCGGCCATCTCGGCCTCGCCGGCGTAATAGGCATAGGCGTCGGTGGCGTCGAGCACATGCTCGGAGAACTTCTGCGACAGCTCGGCCTGGCGTTCCTGGATCTGCGCGAAGCGGACCTTGGCCGGCCCGCGCAGCTCGGCACCTGAGAGCACGAAGTCGCGTATCGCGTTGGACAATGCACGCCGTCGTGCCGGCCGCAGCTCACGCGCAGCCGGGCTGGCGGCCACGGCCTTGTACTTGGCGTACAGGCGTTCATCGGCGCCCAGCCGGGTGTGGAACTCGGTGATGCGCGGCAGGTTCTCGTTGTAGGCCGCACGCAGCGCCGGGCTGTCGGCGACCGAGTTGAGGTGGCTCACGGCTGCCCAGGCGCGCCCGAGGCGTTCGGTGGCCACGTCGAGCACGGCCGACAGGGCCTCATAGTCGGCCGGCACGGCTTCGCTGACGGCACGCTCCAGGGCCTCGTTGGCGGCGGCGAGCAGTTCGCTCACGGCCGGCGTGACATGCTCGGGCCGGATCGCATCGAAACGGGGCAGGTCGGTGAAGTCGAGCAGAGGGTTCGGATTCATCGCATCCGGGCCGCGCGTTCCGCAGCCTCCAGGGTGTTGACCAGCAACATTGTGATGGTCATCGGTCCAACCCCACCGGGCACGGGGGTGATGGCCGAGGCCACCTTCGACACCCCGTCGAAGTCCACGTCACCGCAGAGCTTGCCATCGTCGTTGCGGTTCATGCCCACGTCGATGACCACCGCGCCGGGCTTGACCATGTCGGCGGTGAGCACGTTGCGCCGGCCCACGGCCGCGACGATGATGTCGGCCTGTCGGGTGTGGTGGGCCAGGTCCGGCGTGGCGCTGTGGCAGATGGTGACGGTGGCGTGAGCCTGCAGCAGCATCAGGGCCATGGGTTTGCCGACGATGTTGGAGCGGCCGATCACGACGGCATGCTTGCCCTTGGGGTCGCAGCCGATGGATTCGAGCATCTTCATGCAGCCGTAGGGCGTGCAGGGCTTGAACCCGCTTTGGCCGACCATCAGCGCGCCGGCGCTGGCTACATGGAAGCCGTCGACGTCCTTGAGCGGAGAGATCGTCTCGATGACCTTGTGGGCATCGATGTGAGGCGGCAGGGGCAGCTGCACCAGGATGCCGTGAATCGCGGGGTCCTGGTTGAGCGCCTCCACACGCGCCAGCAGGTCGGCCTCGGACAGCGTGGCCGGGTACTGCTCGAGCACCGAGTGCAGGCCGTTGTCCTGGCAGGCTTTGACCTTGTTGCGCACATACACCTGGGAGGCCGGGTTGTCGCCCACCAGGATGACCGCGAGCCCGGGGGTATGGCCCTGGGCGGACAGGGCGGCGGCCCGGCGGGCCACGTCGGCGCGGATCTGCCGGGACAGGGCGTTGCCGTCGATGAGTCTTGCGGTCATGGGGAGTCCTTGAGTGCGATGCCGGAAACGAAAAAGGCCGCTGTCACAGCGGCCTCGGGATGGGGGCAGGCGTCAGACCTTGGCCTGCGCGCCCAGGGCGATCTTGAGCAGGTCGGCCACGGTGTTGGCGTTGAGTTTTTCCATGATGTTGGCGCGGTGCGCCTCCACCGTCTTGATGCTGATGCCCAGGTCGTCGGCGATTTGCTTGTTGAGCCGGCCGGCGACGATGCGATCGAGCACCTGGGCTTCGCGGGTGGTCAGGCGCGAGAGCAGGGCGTCGCGGCTGGCGGCTTCCTGCTGCTGGGCGAACAGCGTACGAGCCTGCTCGAGCATGCGCTCGACCAGGGAGACGAGTTCCTCTTCCTTGAAGGGCTTCTCGATGAAGTCCATCGCCCCCTTCTTCATCGTGTTCACGGCCATGGGCACGTCGCCGTGGCCGGTGATGAAGACGATGGGCAGGGGGGAGCGTCGCTCGATCAGGCGGTCTTGCAGTTCCAGGCCGCTCATACCGTCCATGCGGATGTCGGCGATCAGGCAGGCCACCTCGCGCGGGTCGAAGCGCGAGAGGAAGGATTCGGCGGAGTCAAAGCACTTGACACGGTAGTCCTTGCCCTCGAGCAACCATTGCAGCGAGTCGCGCACGGCTTCGTCGTCATCGACGACATAGACGGTGCCTTTCTTGGGGATCAGGCTCATGGGTGCATTCAGCTAGGGTTGGAGATCTCTACCGGCAAGGTGAAGCTGAACCGGCAGCCGACGACGCTCGGACCATTGTATAAGTTCTCGGCCCGTATCCGGCCATGGTGCGACTCGATGATCGAGCGGCACAGCGACAGGCCGATGCCCAGGCCGTCGGACTTGGTCGAGAAGAAGGCCTCGTACATCCGGCCGAGCACCTCCTCCTTCAGGCCGGGGCCTGAGTCGGTGACGCTGAACTCGATCACGCCGCCCTCGTCGGAGGTATGGCGCGGCACCACCCGCAGTTCGATGTTGCGACGCGACGGCGGCAGCTTGGCGCTGTCGATAGCCTCGGCCGCGTTCTTCAGCAGGTTGAGCAGCACCTGCTCGATCAGGATGGGGTCGACCATCAAGGGCGGCAGGCGCTGGGCGACATAGGTGTGGATGCTCACGTTGCGCCGCCGCAGCTCGATCATCGCCAGTTCGACGGCGTCGTCCACGATCTCGCGGGCTTGCGAGGGCTGGCGCTGGGGCTCGCTCTTCTTCACGAAGGCGCGGATGCGGTGGATGATCTGCCCGGCGCGTTGGGCCTGCCTGGCGGTCTTCTCCAGTGCGGCGAGCAGGTCGGCGTCCTTCATCCCGCCGGCCTTGACCCGGGAGATGATCCCGTTGCAGTAGTTCGAGATGGCTGTTAGCGGCTGGTTGAGCTCATGGGCGACCGACGAGGCCATCTCGCCCATCGTGACCAGGCGGCTGGTGATCTGGGCCTGGTCGGCCTGGCGGGCGGCCTGCTCCTCGGCGCGCACCCGGGCCGTCACGTCGGTGGCGATCAGCATCTGGGCGAGCCGGCCGTCGGTCCACTGCAGGTAGCGCGATCGCACGTCGAACCAGCGTCCGAGCGACTCGACGTACACCTCGCGTGGGTCCGAGCCGGTTTCGGTCAGCTCCTGCGTGGGCAGGCCGCCGAAATGGTCCACGGACTCGTCATCGGTGTCGGGCAGCACCGGCACGGACTCGGACTCCCGGGCGCCAGCCAGCAGGGCATGTCCCTTGCCGTCGGTGCCGAACCACAGGCGGTAGGAGCGGTTGGCGAACAGCAGCTCGCCTTGCTGCACCGACACCACCGAGACGGCGGCATCCAGCCCCTCCAGCACCGTGGTGAAGCGTTCGTGCGAGGCGGAGAGTTGGTCGCGGATGCGTTTGGCCTCGGTGATGTTGGTCATCGAGGTCATCCAGCCCGTCTGGTTGCCTTTGGCGTCGATCAGCGGCGAGACGTACATGCGTGCATCGAACTGGGTGCCGTCCTTGCGCATCACGCGCACTTCGATGCCTCCGGGCGGGCTGCGCCCTTGCAGCTCCTGCTCGAACAACCGGCGGCTTTCCTCCATGCGGTCGGGCGGCCAGTGAGGGAAGGGGGGCGTGCGCCCCACCAGCTCGGCCTCGGAGAACCCCGTCATCGAGCAGTACGCGGCGTTCACGTAGGTGATGCGGCCTTCCATGTCCATGGCACGCATGCCGGTGAGCATGGAATTCTCCATCGCACGGCGGAAGTTGGTCTCGGCCACCAGCGCCTGCTGCACCTGCAGGCGCCGGCGCATGTGCCGCCAAGTGCCCAACAGCATCCACACGGTGAGCACGCTCAGCGCGGTCACCATCCAGAACAGCGTGTTGCTGATCAGTCCCACCGAGGTGCGGTAGCCCACGCCCCGCAGGATCAGCCCGTTGCCCACCGGCGCGACCGGGATGTCGTGATGCAGGGCGTCGCGGCGGGCTTCCCGCCCTGGGTCGCGCGAGACGGTGCTGGCCAGCACGCGGCCGTTGGCGTCGAGCAGCATCATGCCGTGACGGTTGGCTACCTCGGTGGGCACGAAGTAGCGCAACAGGGCCTCGACCGAATACTCGGCCACCACGGTGCCGGCAAAGGTGGCGCGGTCCACCAGCGGTACCTGGACCTGCACGACGTGCAAGCCGGCCTCGGTGGCGTAGGGTCGGGAGTACACGGGCAGCCGCAGTTCGCGGGCGGTTTCGAAGGCCCATTCGGGCTCGTTACGCACCAGGCCGTCGGCCGAGGCCGCAGACGAGGCCGGGGCCGGCGTTTCGGCATAGCGGCTGCCCATGAAGCTGTGGCTGGGCGAGACATGGCTGGCATGCCGGGTGCGGTCGGCCTGCAGCCAGCTCAGGCTGACCAGTTCGGGGCGCTCGCGCGCCAGGGTCGTCGCCTGGCCGATGAACTCGTCGGCATCGATCGCGCCGGTGGTGACCTCGCGTGCGAGCCGCACGAGCTGCTCCTGGTTCTCGATCAGGCGCAGGCGGATCTGGTGCTGGGCCACCTCGGTGTCGCGTTTGACCGACTCCTGCTCGCGTTCGATCTCCTCGATGCGCAAATACCAGAACGCCGTGATGATGGCCGCCAGGAACAGCAGCACGGACACCAGCGGGCCAAGCGTGGCGAACCGGTCCTGGCGGGCGGGCGATTGGCGGCGCCACCAGGCGCGCAGCAGGCGCCGCTTGGACGGGGGTGACCCCGTCTCGTGGGTGCTCAAACGGAACTCGGAATGGGGCACGGACATATCCGGAATTATCGAGTGCTCCCAGCGCCGGGCCGAACCCGGCCCGCCCCCCGTGGGGGGCAAGCAAACCGGGGAGCGGCCCGGCGTTGCCTCGACCGCCGCAGGCAGCCGCTGCGGGGCTGCTCCGATCCCAGGTGCGGGACAGGCCCCTTGTGGAGCCTGCGCGGCTGCGCCACAGTGGGCCGTCACCGTGGCGCGGGCGCCGGATCAGAGGGGAAAAGAACGGGCGTTCGACATGATTTTATTATGTGAAAACTGCTCGCACTATTTGAAAAAACAGCGATCTGTGCCACACTCGCGTTGGAACCCGGCGGTGGGCGCGGCCGCGCATGCGCGTGACCGCGTCCCGCACCGCGTGATGCGCACGGCCGACCGGGAGGCAGTCAACCCATGAGCTGGAGACAAGCATGTCCGCGATGCCCCAACCCCCCGCCGCCCCGGCGGCCAACGATGCCGACGCCCAGGAAACCCGCGAATGGCTCGATGCGCTGACGGCCGTCATCGAGCGCGAAGGCCCCGAGCGCGCGCACTACCTGCTCGAGCAATTGCTCGAGGAGGCCCGCCAGCACAGCGTGGACATGCCGTTCTCGGCCACGACGGGCTATGTGAACACCATCGAGCCCTCGGAAGAGGCGCACAACCCGGGCAACCTGGAGCTGGAAGGCCGACTGCGCGCCTACATGCGCTGGAACGCGATGGCCATGGTGGTCAAGGCCAACCGGCTCAATCCGCCCGACGGGGGGGATCTGGGGGGGCACATCAGCTCCTTTCAATCGCTGGCCCACATGTTCGCCGTGGGCTTCAACCATTTCTGGCACGCCGACGACACCGATGAGGGAGGCACCCATGGCGGGGATCTGCTCTACATCCAGGGCCACAGCGCGCCGGGCATCTACGCGCGGGCCTTCATGGAAGGGCGCCTGAGCGAGGAGCAACTGCTCCACTTCCGCCAGGAGGTCGACGGCAAGGGCATCTCCAGCTACCCGCACCCCAAGCTGATGCCCGAGTTCTGGCAGTTCCCCACGGTGTCGATGGGGCTGGGCCCGCTGATGGCCATCTACCAGGCTCGCTTCCTGAAGTACTTGCACGCGCGCGGCATTGCCGATACCTCCAAGCGCAAGGTGTGGGTGTTCTGCGGCGACGGTGAGATGGACGAGCCGGAGAGCCTGGGGGCCATCGGCCTGGCCGCGCGCGAAAAGCTCGACAACCTCATCTTCGTCGTCAACTGCAACCTGCAGCGCCTGGATGGTCCGGTGCGGGGCAATGGCAAGATCATCCAGGAGCTCGAAGGCGAGTTCCGCGGCTCGGGCTGGAACGTGATCAAGCTGCTGTGGGGGCGCGAATGGGACGCCCTGCTGGCGCGCGACAAGGATGGCGCCCTGCGCAAGATCATGATGGACACGCTCGACGGCGACTACCAGGCCTTCAAGGCCAACGACGGGGCCTATGTGCGCAAGCATTTCTTCGGCCGTGACCCGCGCACGCTGGAGCTGGTGGCCAAGATGAGCGACGAGGACATCTGGGCGCTGCGCCGCGGGGGGCACGACGCGCAGAAGGTCTATGCCGCCTTCCACCGTGCCTATCACCACGAGGGCCAACCCACCGTCATCCTGGTCAAGACGGTCAAGGGCTACGGCATGGGCAAGGCCGGAGAGGGCAAGAACACGGCCCACCAGACCAAGAAGCTCTCGGACGAGGACATCCGTTACTTCCGCGATCGCTTCAACATCCCGATTCCTGACAGCGAGCTGCCCAAGATTCCTTTCTACAAGCCGGCCGACGACACGCCGGAGATGAAGTATCTGCACGCGCGCCGCAAGGCCCTGGGTGGCTACCTGCCCAAGCGCCGGCCGCGCAGCACCGAGAGCTTCACCGTGCCCTCGCTGGAGACCTTCAAGGCTGTCCTCGAGCCCACGGCCGAGGGGCGCGAGATCAGCACCACCCAGGCTTACGTGCGCTTCCTCACGCAACTGCTGCGCGACCAGGCCCTGGGTCCGCGCGTGGTGCCCATCCTGGTGGACGAGGCGCGCACCTTCGGCATGGAAGGTCTGTTCCGCCAGATCGGCATCTACAACCCCGAAGGCCAGAAATACACCCCGGTCGACAAGGACCAGGTCATGTACTACAAGGAGGACAAGGCCGGCCAGATCCTGCAGGAAGGCATCAACGAGGCGGGCGGTATGGCGAGCTGGATCGCTGCAGCCACGTCGTATTCGACGAACAACCGCATCATGATCCCCTTCTACATCTATTACTCGATGTTCGGCTTCCAGCGCATCGGGGATCTGGCTTGGGCCGCCGGCGACATGCAGGCGCGCGGCTTCCTGCTGGGCGGCACCTCGGGGCGCACCACGCTCAATGGCGAGGGCCTGCAGCACGAGGACGGCCACAGCCACATCCTGGCCAGCACGATCCCGAACTGCGTGAGCTACGACCCCACCTTTGCCCACGAAGTGGCCGTGATCATGCAGCACGGTCTCAAGCGCATGGTCGAGAAGCAGGAGAACGTCTTCTACTACATCACCCTGCTCAACGAGAACTACGCCCACCCCGGCCTCAAGCCCGGCACCGAGGAACAGATCATCAAGGGCATGTACCTGCTGCAAGAAGGGGCGAAGATGCCGCCGCAGGTCAACCTGCTGGGCAGCGGCTCCATCCTGCGCGAATCGATCTTCGCCAAAGAACTGCTCGAACGCGACTGGGGCGTGTCGGCCAATGTGTGGAGCTGCCCGAGCTTCAACGAACTGGCGCGCGAGGGCCAAGATTGCGAGCGCTGGAACCTGCTGCACCCCGAGCAGACCCCGCGTGTGCCTTTCGTGGCCCAGCAGCTCGAACCCTATGCCGGCCCGGTGGTCGCCTCCACTGATTACATGAAGAACTACGCCGACCAGATCCGTGCCTTCTTGCCCAAGGGACGCATCTACAAGGTGCTGGGCACCGACGGCTTTGGCCGCAGCGACTTCCGCAGCAAGCTGCGCGAGCACTTCGAGGTCAACCGCCACTACATCGTCGTGGCCGCGCTCAAGGCGCTGGCCGAAGAGGGCACCGTGCCGCTGTCGCGCGTGTCCGAGGCGATCCGCAAGTACGGCATCAACACCGAGAAGATCAACCCGCTGTACGCCTGAACAACAAGAACGGGGACAAGAACATGGCATTGATCGAAGTGAAGGTGCCCGACATCGGGGACTTCAAGGACGTCGAGATCATCGAGCTGCTGGTCAAACCCGGCGACACCATCTCGGTGGAGCAGAGTCTGGTGACAGTGGAGAGCGACAAGGCGTCGATGGAGATCCCCTCCACGCATGCCGGCGTCGTGCGCGAGCTCAAGGTGAAGCTGGGCGACAAGGTCAGCGAAGGCAGCGTGTTGCTGGTGGTGGACGCTGAGGGGGCTGCAGCCGCGCCTGCACCTGAGCCGGTGGCTGCGCCTGCGCCGGTGGCAGCCGCCGCGCCCCCGCCGACTCCGGCACCGTCGCCGGCCGCGTCGGGCGGTGTGGTCGAGGTGGTCGTGCCCGACATCGGGGACTTCAGCGATGTGGCGGTGATCGAGCTGCTGGTCCAGCCCGGCGACACCATCGTGCCCGAGCAGAGCCTGATCACGGTGGAGTCCGACAAGGCCTCGATGGAGATCCCGTCGTCGCATGGCGGTGTGCTCAAGGCGCTGAAGGTGGCGGTGGGTGACAAGGTGTCCAAGGGCACACCGATCGCCCTGATCGAGACGGCGGGCGGCACGGCTGCTGCGGCGCCATCTGTTCCCGTTGCGGCGCCCGCCACGCCGGTTGCGGCACCGGCCCCGGCCGCTGGGCCTGCATCCGTCGTGCCTGCACCCACGCCCACGCCAGCCATCGTTTCGCCCGCATCGCCCGGGTCACTGCCCCATGCCTCCCCCAGCATCCGCCGGCTGGCGCGGGAGCTGGGCGTGCCGCTGGCCGAGGTGCCCGGCACCGGCCCGAAGGGACGCATCACCCAGGACGACGTCCACCGCTTCGTCAAGCAGGTCATGGCCGGCGAGGTCCACACCCAGGCCCAGAAGGCCAAGGCGCCGGCCGCGGCGGCAGGAGCGGGGAGCTTCCCCGGCCTGTTGCCCTGGCCGCAGGTCGATTTCAGCAAGTTCGGCCCGGTGCAGCGCAAGGACCTTTCGCGCATCAAGAAGATCAGCGGCGCCAACCTGCACCGCAACTGGGTGATGATCCCGCACGTCACCAACCACGACGATGCCGACATCACCGAGCTCGAAGCCTTCCGCGTGCAGCTCAACAAGGAAAACGAGAAGAGCGGCATCAAGGTGACGATGCTGGCCTTCCTAATCAAGGCCTCGGTCGCGGCCCTGAAGAAGTTCCCCGAGTTCAACGCCAGCCTGGATGGCGAGCAGCTCGTACTCAAGCAGTACTACCACATCGGCTTTGCGGCCGACACGCCCAACGGCCTGGTGGTGCCGGTGATCAAGGATGCCGACAAGAAGGGCATCCTGCAGATCAGCCAGGAAATGAGCGAGCTGGCCGCCAAGGCCCGCGAAGGCAAGCTCAGCCCGGCCGAGATGAGTGGTGGCTGCTTCTCGATCTCGTCGCTGGGCGGCATCGGGGGGCGTTACTTCACCCCCATCATCAACGCGCCCGAGGTGGCCATCCTGGGTGTATGCCGCTCGACCATGGAGCCCCGCTGGGATGGCAAGGCCTTCCAGCCTCGCTTGATCCTGCCGCTGTCGTTGAGCTGGGACCACCGCGTCATCGATGGCGCGGCTGCCGCCCGCTTCAACGCCTATCTGGCTTCGGTGCTGGCGGACTTCCGCCGGGTGATGCTGTAAGGAGCGCGGCATGTCCATCATCGAGATCAAAGTTCCCGACATCGGCGACTTCAAGGACGTGGGCGTCATCGAGGTGCTGGTGAAGCCCGGCGATACGGTGAAGGCCGAGCAGAGCCTCATCACCGTGGAGTCGGACAAGGCGTCGATGGAGATCCCTTCTCCCCTGGCCGGCGTGGTGAAGGAGCTGCGGGTGAAGGTGGGTGACACCGTCAACGAGGGCTCGGTCATCCTGCTGTTGGAAGCACAGGAAGCCGGTGCGGCGGCACCGACGCCTGTTTCTGCACCCGCTCCCGCTGCTGCGCCAGCGCCCGTTGCCACAGTGGCCCCTGTGGCCCCTGTGGCCTCCACCTATGCCGGCGGCGCCGACCTCGAGTGCGACATGCTCGTGCTGGGCGCGGGCCCCGGCGGCTACTCGGCAGCCTTCCGTGCAGCCGACCTCGGCATGAAGGTGGTGCTGGTGGAGCGCTATGCCACGCTGGGGGGGGTGTGCCTGAACGTGGGCTGCATCCCGTCCAAGGCGCTGCTGCATGTGGCGGCGGTGATGGACGAGGTGAAGCACTTCGCCGACCTGGGGGTGAGCTTCGGCGAGCCTGCGGTGGACCGCAGCAAGCTGCTGGCCCACAAGAACAAGGTGGTGGGCAAGCTCACCGGGGGCCTGGCCGCCATGGCCAAGATGCGCAAGGTCACCATCGTGCGTGGCTACGGCACCTTCGTCGACCCGCATCACGTGCAGGTCGAGGAAACCACCGGCGAGGGCCAGGACAAGACCGGCAAGACGCAGACCATCCGCTTCAAGCAGGCCATCATCGCGGCCGGTTCGCAGGCGGTGCGCCTGCCCTTCCTGCCCGACGACCCCCGCATCGTCGATTCGACCGGCGCGCTGCAGTTGCAGCATGCCCCGAAGCGCATGCTCATCATCGGCGGCGGCATCATCGGCCTGGAGATGGGTACGGTGTACTCCACCTTGGGCGCCCGCCTGGACGTGGTGGAGATGCTCGACGGCCTGATGCAAGGCGCCGACCGCGACCTGGTGCGCGTGTGGCAGAAGATGAATGCCCCGCGCTTCGACCACATTCTGCTCAAGACGAAGACCGTGGGCGCCCAGGCGACGGCCGACGGCATCCTCGTGAGCTTCGAGGGTGAGGCTGCGCCGAAGGAGCCGCAGCTTTATGACTTGGTGCTGCAGGCCGTGGGCCGCAGCCCCAACGGCAAGAAGATCGGCGCCGAGAAGGCCGGCGTGGCGGTGAGCGACCGCGGCTTCATCCCGGTGGACCTCCAGATGCGCACCAACGTGCCGCACATCTTCGCGATTGGCGACATCGTCGGCCAGCCCATGCTCGCGCACAAGGCGGTGCATGAGGCCCATGTGGCAGCCGAGGTGGCCGCGGGCCAGAAAGCGGCCTTCGATGCCCGGGTGATCCCCAGCGTGGCCTACACCGACCCCGAGGTGGCCTGGGTGGGCCTGACCGAAGACCTGGCCAAGGCCGAGGGCCGCCAGGTGAAGAAGGGTCTGTTCCCTTGGACGGCCTCGGGCCGGGCCATCGCCAACGGCCGTGACGAGGGCTTCACCAAGCTGCTCTTCGACGCCGAGACCCATCGCATCGTGGGGGGCGGCATCGTGGGCACCCACGCCGGCGACATGATCGGCGAGATCGCGCTGGCCATCGAGATGGGCGCCGACGAGGTGGACATCGGCAAGACGATCCACCCCCACCCCACGCTGGGCGAGAGCATTGGCATGGCCGCCGAGGTGGCGCACGGCACCTGCACCGACGTGCCGCCGGCGCGACGCTGACCCGGGGCGCCGGTCAGAACTTGAACTTGACGCCGACCGTCAGCCCCGGCTCGGGGTGGCGGTCGCCGTTGTCCACCAGGCGGGCGTTCATCCACCAGCGGTCCGACACCGGGGGCCGCAGATCCAGGCCGCTGGCTGGACGCTCGGGACTGGCCCAGGCCAGCGGCGCAGCGCGGGACGCCCCCATCGGCTTGGGCGTGGACGCTGCATCGGCGAGCTGAAGATTGAGCGCCGGCGGGCTCACGGGAGCTGGCCGGGCAAGACGTTGCTGTTGGGGCGTCTTGGTCGTCGACACCTTCTTCCGGGCCGGCTGCGGTATTGCCGGACCCGTTGCCGCTGCCGTGGTGATGAGCGCGGTCTGTGGGGACGCCGGGGCGGCCAGCGCGATGGTCGAGTCGCGCGCCTGGGCCCATGCAGACGTACAAGCACAGGCCAATGCCAGCGCTGGCCGGATCGCAGGTCCGCTCAAGCCTCGAGTTCGCACGGCATGTCCCATGGCAGGCATTGAAGCATGGCGGGCCCAACCTTGGCAGATCGAACCCCGTCATGGGCGTGAAGCAATGCCGAAAACCCGGGGCGACTTGAGGGGGGCTTTCCACGACACAACGCCCGCGCGAGGCGGGCGTTGCAAAAGGAGGGGGCCGGCTCAGCGGGCGGCGGTCAGGGTCGCAGCCGGCGTGACCATGGAGGCCGCGACCTGTGCCTGGACGGCCGGCGCCGCAGGCGCCGATTCGGCTTTCGTGGCCGTGCTCACCGGCAGCAGCGGCACGATCAGCAGCGCGACGATATTGATGATCTTGATCAAGGGGTTCACGGCCGGTCCGGCGGTGTCCTTGTAGGGGTCGCCGACGGTGTCGCCGGTGACGGCCGCCTTGTGGGCTTCGCTGCCCTTGCCGCCGTAATGGCCTTCCTCGATGTACTTCTTGGCGTTGTCCCAGGCGCCGCCGCCGGTGCACATCGAGATCGCCACGAACAGGCCGGTCACGATGGTGCCCATCAGCAGGCCGCCCAGCGCCTCGGGGCCGAGCAGCAGGCCCACCAGGATCGGCACGACCACGGGCAGCAGCGAGGGGAGGATCATCTCCTTGATGGCCGCACTGGTGAGCATGTCCACGGCGGTGCCGTACTCGGGCTGGCCCGTGCCCTCCATGATGCCGGGGATGGTCTTGAACTGTCGGCGCACTTCCTCGACCACGCTGCCCGCCGCCCGGCCCACCGCTTCCATCGCCATCGCGCCGAAGAGATAGGGGATGAGGCCGCCGATGAACAGGCCCACGATCACCATGTGGTTCGACAGGTCGAAGCTCACATGGTGGCCGGCGGCTTCCAGGCCATGGGTGTAGTCGGCGAACAGCACCAGCGCGGCCAGGCCGGCCGAGCCAATGGCATAGCCTTTGGTGACGGCCTTGGTGGTGTTGCCCACGGCGTCCAGCGGGTCGGTGACGTCACGCACCGACTGGGGCAACTCGGACATCTCGGCGATGCCGCCGGCGTTGTCGGTGATGGGGCCGTAGGCATCGAGGGCCACGATGATGCCGGCCAGGCTGAGCATGGAGGTGGCGGCAATCGCGATGCCGTACAGGCCGGCGAGCAGGTAGCTCACGATGATCGCCGCGCACACGAAGATCACCGGCCAGGCGGTGGACTTCATGCTCACGCCCAGGCCGGCGATGATGTTGGTGCCGTGCCCGGTGGTGGAGGCCTTGGCCACATGCTTGACGGGCGAGTAGTCGGTGCCGGTGTAGTACTCGGTAATCCACACCATCAGCGCCGTGAGCACCAGGCCCACCGCGGCGGCGCCGAACAGGCGAAGCTGGGTGCCGCTGGCGTACAGCGCGTCGTCGGGCATCACCCACTTCACGATGAAGAAAAAGCCGACGAGTGCGATCACCCCCGAGACGATCAGGCCCTTGTAGAGGGCCGGCATCACGTTTTTCATGCCCGGCGAGGCCTTGACCGCGCCACAGCCGATGATGGAAGCGACGATCGAAAAGCCGCCGAGTGCCAGCGGCAGCACGGCCGCCTGCATCGGGAAGGCCGTGATCATCAGGGCGCCCAGCACCATGGTCGCGATCAGCGTCACGGCGTAGGTTTCGAAGAGGTCGGCGGCCATGCCGGCGCAGTCGCCCACGTTGTCGCCCACGTTGTCGGCGATCACCGCCGGGTTGCGAGGGTCGTCCTCGGGGATGCCGGCTTCCACCTTGCCCACCAGGTCGGCCCCCACGTCGGCGCCCTTGGTGAAGATGCCCCCGCCCAGGCGAGCGAAGATCGAAATGAGCGAAGAGCCGAAGGCCAGACCGATCAGCGGCTTGAGCACGGTGGACAGTGGCGTGACCGGGGTGACCTGTCCGTTCATGATCAGGAACCAGAACAGCACCCCCACACCCAGCAGGCCCAGGCCCACCACCAGCAATCCGGTGATCGCACCGCCGCGGAAGGCCACCGCCAGGGCGGCGTCGATGCCCCGGGTGGCCGCCTGCGCGGTGCGCACATTGGCACGCACCGACACATTCATGCCAATGAACCCGCAGGCGCCCGAGAGCACGGCCCCGATGACGAAGGCCACGGCGGTGGCGCCATCGATGAAGATGCCGATCAGCACCGCCAGCACGACGCCGACGATGGCGATCGTCTTGTACTGCCGCGCCAGATAGGCCGCAGCGCCGGTCTGGATCGCCGCGGCGATCTCCTGCATACGGGTGTTGCCCGCTTCCTGCTTCAGGATCCAGGTGCGTGACACGAAACCGTAGACGACGGCGGCCACGCCACACACGAGCGCAAAATACAGCGCCAAATCGGTGGACATGAAAGGGCTCCTTCCTTTGGTGATCCGATGGTGATCGAAGGCCCGTGGTCTTGGCTTGCCACGTTGGCCGGCCCATGCTACGCAAAGCCCTGCGGTGCCGCAATGACGGCTCGCCCCGTGTTTACCAGCGGACACCACGCCAATCGCACCGTGGCCGGGTGTCAGGGCGCTGCAAGGGCCCTCGGTAGAATCCGGGTTTTCCCTCGCGATTCATCCGACCCGCCATGAGCCTGCACAACGTGACCCCCGGCGCCAAGGCGCCTGAAGAGTTCAACGTGATCATCGAGATCCCGATGAACGCCGACCCGATCAAGTACGAGGTCGACAAGGAAACCGGCGCCATCTTTGTCGACCGGTTCATGACCACGGCCATGCACTACCCGTGCAACTACGGCTACGTGCCCCAGACCCTGTCGGACGACGGCGACCCCGTGGACGTGCTGGTGATCACGCCCTTTCCGCTCACGCCCGGCGTGGTGGTGACCTGCCGCCCCATCGGTGTGCTGAAGATGGAAGACGAAGCCGGTGGCGACGCCAAGCTGCTGGCCGTGCCCACCACCAAGATCCTGCCCATTTACGACCACTGGAAAAAGCCCGAGGACATCAACCCGATGCGCCTGAAGGCCATTCAGCACTTCTTCGAGCACTACAAGGATCTCGAAGCGGGCAAGTGGGTCAAGGTGCAGGGCTGGGACGGGCCCGAGGCGGCCAAGGCCGAGGTGGCCAGCGGCATCGCCAACTACGCCAAGTCGCAACACCAGTGACCCCGCTGGGCCGGCGGCTTGGGCCGTCCAGCCCCAGCCGTTCCAGTGACGGCAAAGCGGCGCTAAAGTGTCCTCGGCTGCCGCCGATAACCGAGGAGCATCCCGGAGATTGGCGGGCTGTTCCTGGCTCTGTGCAGCGACGGCGAGCCCAGGCGGTGGACGCGATCGCCACGGCAGTCAAGAAGAAGGAGCCGGCACCATGGATGTTTGGCGACGCAATCACATCACCGATCTGCCCGGCCCGGGCCCGGCCCTGCTATACGCCCACGGTTTTGGTTGCCATCAAGACATGTGGGCGGACATCACACCCGCTTGGCGCGGGCAGCACCGGCAGGTGCTGTTCGATTACGTCGGTTCGGGGCGCTCAGACCCGGCAGCGTTCTCGGCGCACCGATATCGCCACCTCCAAGGCTACGCACAAGACCTGCTGGAGGTGTGCGAAGCCACCGGATTGACCCGCGATGTGGTCGTGGTGGCCCACTCGGTGAGCTGTTCGATCGCCATGCTGGCAGCCATCGAACGGCCGCAGTGGTTCCGGCATTTGATCTTGGTGGGGCCCAATCCTTGTTTCGTCAACGACCCGCCTTACAGTGGGGGGTTCGAGCGGTCGGACTTGGTCGAGCTGCTCGAACTGATGGAGCACAACTACATGGGCTGGGCCGATGTGCTGGCGCCGGCGGTGGCCGCAGGGCATGAGCCCGTGCGCCGCACCTTGCGCGAGAGTTTTTGCTCGACCGATCCGGTGATGGCCAAGACCTTTGCGGAAGCGACGTTCTTTTCCGACAACCGGGCTGATGTGCCGAAGGTGCCCACGCCCTGCTTGATTTTGCAGCATGCCCGCGATGCCTTGGCTCCAGTGTCGGTGGGGGAGTACCTGCATGCCCATCTGCCGCAAAGCCGCTTGCAGGTGCTCGATGTGGCCGGGCATTGCGCCCACATGAGCCATCCTCATCTGGTCATCGAGGCGATGCGTGACGTGTTGTCGACCTGAATCGAACCTGTCGTCACCAGCAGGGATGGGCCTGGACGAAATTCCAGCTCCCTGCTGGGTGAGTGATGGCCAAGGTCGGGTGTTGAGCTACAACCAGCGCTTGGCCGAATGGGCCGGGCTGGCGGCCCCAGGCGACGAAGGCGCAGGAGAGCTTCAATTCAGTCAGTGGCTCACGGCGGCCGGCCGGATATTCTTTGAAACCCATGTGTGGCCGACGTTGCGGCGCGACGGGGGCGTGACCGAGGTGTTCGCGCATTGGCAACCCCAGGGGCGGCGGCTGGGGGCTTACGTCGGCGCTCAGGCTTTGGGTTCGCCGCCGTGGGGTCATTACGTCTGGCTGCTGTTCGGCGCCCAAGAGCGCCAAGATTTCGAGCAAGCCCTCATCGATGCTCGCCGCAGGGCGCAAGAACAAGCCGAGCAACTGCGAGATGCCCATGAGCGATTGCGCTTGCTCAATGAGCAGCTGCAACAGCAAATCCACTTGACACAGGCGGATAACCAAGCGCTGTCTGTGTTGGCTGTCCATGACGAACTGACCGGGTTGGGCAACCGGCGCAGCTTGCAAAGTGTGGCACGCACGGTGGCGGCACGCCCGCTGCCGCGCCGGCCGTTTGCCGTGTTGATGTTGGACATCGACCACTTCAAGGCGGTCAATGACAGGCACGGCCATGATCGAGGCGATGCGGTGTTGGTGGATGTCGCACGTTGTCTCCAACGCAATGCCCGCCAAAGCGATGCGGCCATCCGCTACGGCGGGGAGGAGTTCGTGATGGTTTTGCTCGATGCCGACCTCGCCCAGGCGAAGGCCGTGGCCGAACGATTGCGTGAAGACGTCTTTCGGACGCAGCCCGGCCAACTGCCGGTGACGGTCAGTGTCGGCGTGGCGGCTGCCCTGGGGCCCAATGACGATTTGTATGAGGTCCTCAAGCGCGCAGACGATGCGCTCTATCGCGCGAAGGCCGCTGGACGCAATGCCGTCGCCTGCGCCTGAAACCTCCTCTGGCCAGTGAAGGGGCGCGGACGGCCACGAGCCGCGGATGCCGTCATGCGCTTGTCGGTGCGCAACAGTCCAGGAACCTCGGGCGTACGAGCAGATCTCACCGTCCCCGGTCCCCTTTCGGCAGGGGGGACTGTTGAGACGGAGGGTGTGATGCGTGTCGTGATCTGGGCGGCTTGGACCGTGCTTGCCGCACTGTGGACCTTGGGAGCATGGGTGTTGGCGGAACTTGTCCAGTGGTCCGTCCAAGCGATCAACGCGGCCGAGGCCGGCCGTGCGGCCCAGGCCGTCTTGCAGGCTCCCCTGCCGCCCTGGCTGGGCGTCTGGATCGATCCGGCCTGGCTGGAACTCCTGCGTTCACAGCTCCAGTGGCTGATCGAGGCGGGGCAGGCCATCATGCCGGCGGTGGGGGCCGTGGCCGGCTGGCTCGCCCCGCTCGTGTGGATCGGATGGGGGCTGGGCATGCTGACGCTGCTGGCGCTCGCGGTGGGAGCCCACTGGCTGGTGAGGCGTCTGGGCCGCAGCAGCCCCTCCGGCACCGCGACCTGAGGCGCTAAAACAAAGCCAAAAGCAAAAGCCCTGCACGCACGTGCAGGGCTTTTCTGTTTTTTGGCTCCCCGACCTGGGCTCGAACCAGGGACCTGCGGATTAACAGTCCGTCGCTCTACCGACTGAGCTATCGGGGAACAGAGCCTTGAATTATAGCCAGAAAATTTCGGGGCTCACAAGTCCGCCTGCAAAGACAGCCGGAAGCTGCGCGGTGCCAGGGGGTAGAGGAAGGCGTGGCCGTATTGGAGCGGCGATTCGCGCCACGCGCGCTTGTCGGTGAGGTTGTCGATGCCGGCGCGCCAGGTGAGGGCCGTGCCGGCCACGCGGTGGTGGTGCACCAGGCCGATGTCGAAGCGGGTCCAGGACGGGATGTGCACGCTGTTGTCGGCCAGCACCATGCGGTCGCCCTCGTGCACCATGGCAGCGGCCAGGCGCAGGCCGGGCAGGGCGGTGACGCGGTATTCGACGCCGGCTTTCACGGTGTGGGCCGGCACGTTGACAGGGCGTTTGCCGTTGAGGCTCGCGTCGGCCGCCCCCGTGCGGCGGGCGTGCAGCCCCATCGCGCTGCCGCTCAGGCGCCAGGGGCCGAAGTCCCAGGCAGCGGCGGCTTCCAAGCCACGGTGATGGGCATCGCCGTCGAACCGGCGTGTGCAGGTGTCCCCGACCGTGTCGTCGAAGCAGTCGGTGCCGAGGTCGGAGGCCACTGGACGCTTGATGTCGAAATAGGCCACACCCCACTGCAGACCCTCCGACCGGCCTTTGAAGCCCAGTTCCACCTGCCGGCTCCTCAGACTGGGCAAGGCCTGCCCGGCGTTGGTGTAGCGGGCCCGGTTGGGCACCACTTCGGATTCGGCCCCGCGGCCCCAACTGGCGTAGACCATGTGACGCGGCCTGAACTCATGGCTCAGAGCCAGCCAGGGCGTGGTGATGGATTGGCGGTAGTCGGTGGCCTGCGGATCGCCGCTGGTGCGTTCAGTGCTGCGGTGCAATCGCGTGTGGCGAAGGCCTGCCCAGGCCGTCCAGCGCGGGGCCAGTTCGATCGCGTCGCGCACATAGAACTCGGTGGAGCGCTCGGTGCGGTTCGTGTTGGGGTCGGGCTGTCGGTCGGACGGCGGCACCTGGGTCTGCCCGTCGATCGTGCCGGTGCCGGCCCAGCGGTAGATCTGATCTTCCAGGCGTGCCTTGTAGCGGCTGAACAGCACGCCAGCCGTGAGGGTCTGTTGCATCCCGCCCAGCTTGAAGCGGCCATCGGCAGACAGGTTGAGCGCGTGGGTGCGGCGCCGCTCGTTGTCGCTGACATACTCGTAGAGATCGAAGCTGCCGTCGCTGCAGTAGCGGTCGTAGCGGCCTTGCGCATCGCAACCGTAGGGGAAAGCCAGGCGGTCGTCGGTCTCGAGCCGCTGTGTGCCCAGGTGGGCCGTGAGGCGCCAGTCGGCATCGAGCCGGTGGCGCACGCGCAGCGAGGCGGCGAGGGCGTCCATCACGACAGGTTGCGACCAGCTCTGGTTGTTGAGGTTGATGCGTGGGTCGGTCGGCGCGGGCAGGGTGTCGCCCAACAGGCTGAAGGCGGGCTGGCTGGGCTGGCTGCGGCGGCTGGTCTCGACTTCGGCTTCCATGGTGGTGGCCGGGGTGAGGCGCCAGTCGCCGGCCGCGGCCAGCAGGCGTCGCTGGCCGGTGTCGCTGCGCAGAGGCGAATCGAGGTGTTCGTAGGCGGCATTCACGCGCAGGCCGAAGCGCTCATCCAGGCCGAAGCGCTCGCCGATGTCGGCCGCCGTGCCCACGGTGTGGCGGCTGCGCCAGCCCAGTTCCACGCTGCGCACGCGGCCTTCGGGGCGTTTGACGACGAGGTTGACCAAACCCCCCGGTGCGCTGGTGCCGGCCTGGATGCCGCTGGTGCCCTTGAGCACTTCGAGCGCGGCCTTGTTGTCCAACGGGATGGAGGTCTCGGCGTTGATGGGCAGGCCATCGCGGCGGTAGTTGAAGCGGTTGTCGAGCACGAAGCCGCGCACCGAGAGGAAGTCCCAGTAGCCCTGGGAGTTGTAGCTGTCGCTCACGGCGGCATCCAGGCTCACGGCGTCGGCCATGCGGGTGGCGCCGCGGTCTTTGAGCTCGCCTTCGGGAATCACCGTGGCCGACAGGGGGGTGCGCGCCAGCGGTACCGCGCCGAAGCCGCCCACCTCGGCGCGGGCGGTGGGGGCCTGGCCGGTGACGGTGATGGCGGGCAAGGCGTCGGAGGCGGCCTGCGCCCGGGCTCCACACGCCATCAGCGCGAGGCAGGCCAGCGCCACCGGGCGAAGGGCGGGGGCAATGAAGGGCGAGAAACGACGTACTGCGGCGGCCATCTGCGAACTCTTCTGGCAAGACGCAGGGCGGCGGCGGAAGGAGGGGGCCCGTGGGAGCGGGCGGGCCAGCCATTCGGACGCTTCCCTGCGCGAGGATTACCTCAATCAGGTTCAAAGGGACTGTCTCAGCCGGGCCCTGGCAGGCCCAACACCCCTAGCGGAAGGCTGTGCAGCAGGCTGCGCAGCCATGCGGATTATCGCGCAGCCGCGCGGGCCGCGTCAGTCGTCGAAGTTCGGGGTCTCGACGCCCAGCACCTTGTGCAACTTGGGGCTGGTGGTGGTGTACTGCAGGTGGATGCGCTTGTCCGGGAAGATGTAGGGCGCGGCGCCGAAGGCAGCCAGTGCAGCCTCGTGAAAGCCCGAGAGGATGAGCTTCTTTTTGCCCGGGTAGGTGTTGATGTCGCCCACGGCAAAGATGCCGGGAATGCTGGTTTCGAACTTCTCGGTGTCGACCACGACCTGCTTGCGCTCCAGCGCCAGGCCCCATTCGGCGATCGGGCCGAGTTTGGGGCTCAGGCCGAAGAAGACGAGCAGCATGTCCAGCGGCACGACGCGCGTCACACCGTCACTGCCGGTGACCTTCACGCCGGTGAGCCGTTCGCCCTGCTCCTCGATGCCGGTGATCTGGCCGATCACGAACTGCATTTCCATCGCATCGCACAGCTCTTTCATGCGCGCGACCGACGCGGGCGCTGCGCGGAAGCCGTCGCGGCGGTGGATGAGGATGACGCTTTCGGCCCGGTTCGGGCCGTCCTGGGCGAAGTTGAGCGTCCAGTCCAAGGCGGAGTCGCCCCCGCCCACGATGACGAGGTTCTTGCCGGCGAACTGGGCCGGGTTCTTCACGCGGTAGAAGACCTGGCGGTCGTGGTGCTTCTCGATGCCGTCGACCTTCAGCAGCCGGGGCTGGAAGGCGCCGACGCCACCGGCAATGAAGACGGTCCGGGTGATGAAGCGCGTGCCCCTGGCGGTGGCCAGGTCGAAGCGGCCGTCCTCGCGGCGCCGGACCTCGGTGACCTCCTGACCCAGGTGGAAGGTGGCACCGAAGGGCTCGATCTGCTTGAGCAGGTTGTCGGTGAGCTCCTTGCCGGTGCACACCGGCACGGCCGGGATGTCGTAGATGGGCTTATCGGGGTAGAGCTCGATGCACTGGCCGCCGGGATAGGGCAGCGAGTCGATGATGTGCGCCTTGACCTCGAGAAGGCCCAGTTCGAACACCTGGAACAAGCCCACCGGGCCGGCGCCGACGATGACGGCATCGGTCTCGATGGGCGGCGTGCTCTCAGGCGTGTCCATGGCAAGGCCTCAGCGCTTGAGCTCGGACAGCTTGCCGGTGCGGTCTTTCCACTCGTCCGCATCGGGCAGGGGCGCCTTGCGCTTGGTGATGCTCGGCCAGATCTTGGACAGCTCGGCGTTGAGCGCGATGAAATGCTGCTGGTCGCCGGGCACGTCCTCCTCCGGCAAGATGGCATTGACTGGGCACTCGGGGATGCACACCGCGCAGTCGATGCACTCGTCGGGGTCGATGGCCAGGAAATTGGGGCCTTCGCGGAAGCAATCCACCGGGCACACGTCCACGCAGTCGGTGTACTTGCAGCGGATGCAGGCTTCGGTCACGACGTGGGTCATAGGGGGAGTCTCGAGGAATGGAGGAGGAAACAGGAGCCGGGCCGGAGCACCGCAGCGAGCCGACCGCTCGGAGGCATTGGCAGGGATTCTAAGGCCGGGGGCCGGGGCCCATGTCTTGACCGGGGGCAACCACCTTGTCGGCCGGGTCGGCCCCGTGAGCACGGTGAAACCGGCGTGGGACGGCGGACACGGGCCGGGCGCCGCAGCCGACGATGACCACGGCCGGGCGTCCTGCGTGCAGTACGCTGGCCTGGGCCAGGCTGGCCACGGTATGGTCGCTGTGCAGTTCATCGGGCCAGCCGGCGCGTGAGACCACGCTGGCCGGGGTGTCGTCCGGCCAGCCGGCCTCCCGCAGGCGGCGGGACAAGGCGCCGAGCTGGCGGCCGGCCATATAGAAGACCTCGGTGTCGGCGCTGCGGCTGGCATGCAGATCGCCGGCGCGCGTCATGGCCGTGGTCAGGCTCATGCTGCGACCGGTGCCGCGGCGCGTCAGCGGGCGCTGGCTGGCCGCGGCCGCGGCCAGCGCGGCCGTGACGCCGGGCACCACCTCGGTGGCCAGGCCTGCGGCCGCGGCGGCTTCGAGTTCTTCTTCCAGCCGTCCGAAGACGCTGGGATCGCCGCCCTTGAGCCGGACCACCAGATCCACTTCGCGCGCATGACGCACCAGCAACGCATTGATCGCGGCCTGGCCCGTCGAATCGCAAAAGCCGCGCTTGCCCACATGGATCCAGCGCGCCCGGGGGGCGAGCTCGCGCAGGGCGGGGTCGGTCAAGGCGTCGTGCAGCACGACGTCGGCCTGAGCCAGCAGCCGGGCGCCGCGCACAGTGATCAGGTCGGCCGCCCCGGGGCCGGCTCCGATGAAGGCGATCCTGCCCATGGTCCGTGAGCGCCTCAGCCGACCGACTTCACGAGCAGGGCCCCGCTGGTGCGGTGGCTGCTCGGATCGACGACGATGAGCGCACCGCCGACACGGTTGTCCGCATAGGGTTCGACCGGCAGGGGCTGCTGCGTTTCGACGGTGACGTGGCCGATCTCGTTGACGGCCAGCTCGTGCGCCTCGGTGGGCTGCAGGCTGTGGATGTCCAGGCGGCTGTCGATGGCCGTGATGCGGGCCTGTACCCAGCGGTTGCCGTGGCGCACCCAGTACTTGCGTCCCACGACGGCCGGCTCGGTGTCGAGCCAGGCCAGCGTGGCCGCAAAGCGCTGGGCGGTGCGGGCTGTGCCGGGTGTGGCGATCCAGTCCCCGCGCGAGACGTCGAGCTGGCGGTCGAGCACGATGCCGGCCGATTCACCGGCCACGCAGGAGGCAACCACGCTGCCGGCACGGCGCACCTGCGCCACCACGGCGGTCTCGCCGCTGGGAAGGATCTGCACGGCGTCGCCTGCCTTCACCTGGCCGTGGGCGATGCGGCCCCACAGCGTGCGCGGCTGGTTGCCGGTGCCTTCACCTTCGCGGGCCACGTACTGCACGGGAACGAGCAGATGGCCGCTGATGCGCTCTTGCACCGTGGGCAGGGTTTCGAGCAGTTGCAGCAGCGAGGGGCCGTCGTACCAGGGGGCATCCAGCGGCTGGGTGACGTTGTCGCCGCGCAGGGCCGAGACGGGCACGATGCCGGCGACCTGGATGCCGGCTTGCTCGGCGAAGTCGAGCAGGGCGTTGCGCACGGCGGTGTAGGCCTGGGCCGGGTCGCTCACCGCGTCGAGCTTGTTCACGGCGAACACGATGCTGGGCACGCGCAGCAGGTGGGCCAGCAGGGCGTGGCGGCGCGTCTGCGGCAGCAAGGCCACCGGCTGGGCCGTCACGTCGAGCTTGGTGATGTCCACCAGCACCACGGCGGCATCGCTGCCGGCGGCGGCCGTCACCATGTTGCGGGTGTACTGCTCGTGGCCGGGCGCATCGGCGATGATGAACTTGCGCTGCTTGGTGGCGAAGTAGCGGTAGGCCACGTCGATCGTGATGCCCTGCTCGCGCTCGGCCTCCAGGCCGTCGGTGAGCAACGACAGGTCGATCGGCTGGCCGGCGGCCTTCTTCTCCAGCGTGTCGAGTTGGTCGGCCAGGATGGCGCGGCTGTCGTAAAGCAGCCGGCCGATCAGCGTGCTCTTGCCGTCATCGACGCTGCCGGCGGTGAGGAAGCGCAAGGCGCGATGGTCCGTGATCTGTGGAGAGTGAACGGCAGCGGTCATCAGAAGTACCCCTCTTTTTTCCGACGTTCCATCGAGGCCTCGGAGGTGCGATCGTCCATGCGGGTGGCGCCGCGTTCACTCACGGTGACCTTCAGCGTTTCGGCGACGATCTCGACGGCGTTGGCCGCCGGACTTTCGACTGGGCAGGTGCAGGTCATGTCCCCCACGGTGCGGAAGCGCACCTGCACGGTCTCGACCGTCTCGCCGGGCTGGGGCGGGGTGACCTCGGTCACCGGCACCAGCAGGCCTTTGCGACGGACGATCTGGCGCTCGTGGGCGTAGTACAGGCTGGGCAGCGGGATGTTCTCGCGGGCGATGTAGAGCCACACGTCGAGTTCGGTCCAGTTGCTGATCGGGAAGGCACGCATGTGCTCGCCCGGACGGATGCGCGTGTTGAACAGCGTCCAAAGTTCGGGGCGCTGCTCCTTGGGTTGCCACTGGCCGAAGCTGTCGCGGTGACTGAAGATGCGTTCCTTGGCGCGGGCCTTCTCCTCGTCGCGACGGGCGCCACCGATCATCAGGTCGAAGCGGTGCTCCTCGATGGTCTCGAGCAGGGTCACGGTCTGGTGGCCGTTGCGCGACTCCAGCGGATGGGCCAGGCGCACGGTGCCGCGCCGGATCGAATCCTCCAGGTGGCCCACCACGAGGCGCTCGCCCATTTCCGCCACGCGGCGGTCGCGGAACTCGATCACCTCGGGGAAGTTGTGGCCGGTGTCCACATGCACCAGAGGGAAGGGCAGGCGGCCCTTGAAGACGCCGTTGCCCAGGTGGTTCTTGAAGGCCTTCTCGGCCAGGCGCAGCACCACGCAGGAGTCCTTGCCGCCCGAGAACAGCAGGGCCGGCCGTTCGAAGGCGGCCACGGCCTCACGCAGGATGAAAATGGCTTCTTCTTCGAGCCAGTCGAGGTGCCGGTGGTCGAGTTCCGGCAGAAGTTGGTCGATGCTTGCGGGCGCGTTCACGGGCGGGCTCCGATCAGGGAAACGGCAGGGGGGGTGTCCTGGGGGACGTGCAGGCCGCATTCCTTGGCCTTCTCGTCCTCCCACCACCAGCGGCCGGCGCGGAAGTCCTCGCCCACCGCGATGGCGCGTGTGCAGGGGGCGCAACCGATGCTGGGGTAGAACCGGTCATGCAGCGGGTTGTAGGGCACGTCGTTCGTCGCGATGTAGTGCCAAATGTCGTTCCAGGTCCAGTCGGCCAGCGGGTTGAGCTTGACGCGGCGCTGGTCGTCGAAGTCGCGGAAAGGCACCTCGGCGCGGTGGCTCGATTGCTCGCGGCGCAGCCCGGTGATCCAGGCCTGCCGGCCGCGCAACATGCGTGACAGCGGCTCGAGCTTGCGGATGGCGCAGCAGCGCTTGCGCAACTCGATGCTTTCATACATGGCCTTCTCGCCATGGTTGCGCACAAAGTGCACCACAGCGTCGTGGTGGGGCTCATAGATCTCGACGCGCACTCCGTAGCGCTCCTCGATGCGCGGGATGAGCGCTAGCGTCTCGGCGTGCAGTGCGCCAGTCTGCAGCGTGCCGATCGCAATACCGAAGGTGTGGCGCGCGATCATGTCGGTGAGCACCATGTCCTCGGCACCCAGGCTCGTGGCCTGCACGATACGGCCGCGGAATTCGGCGGCGGCCGACTGCAGCACGGCCAGCGCATGCGCATGGCGTGCCGCGTAGTCCGGCGAGGGGCGGGCGTAGAGTTCGATGGCCGTCATGACACGGTCTCCTTGCGAACATCCCGGCGCGCAAACAAGGGACGGTTGTCGTGCACGTCGCCCTGGTAGTAGCCGCTGAAGAACTCGAGCGCCCGGCGAGCGGCGGCCTCGTCCTGGTCGGCGCGCAACTGCACGGCATCGACACCGCTGCGGTCGAGCAGCGGCAGCATGTCGACGAGCACCTCGCCGACGGCTCGCACTTCGCCGGCAAAGCGATAGCGGCTGCGCAGCAGGCGGGCCTGGCTGTACGCACGGCCGTCAGTCCACTTCGGGAAATGCAGCACCACCAGCCCCAGGCGGGGCAGGTCGGCTTCGAGCACCTCGACATCGGTGTCGTTGGAGATCTGCACGCCCGCGGGCAGGTGGGCCGGCCAGGTGGCGCGCACGGCCTGCCATTGGGCCCAGCTCAGCAGGCGGTGCGCGGCAGGCTGGGGCGCGGCCTCGTCCTCGGGGGCGCGCTGCCAGGCATCATCGTGGGGGTGGATGAACTTCATCTTTGTGTCCTTCCTCAGGCGGCCAGGGCCTTGCCGGTGGTGCGGCGCACTGCGTTGGCGGCGTTCTTGAAGGGCTCCAGGCCCACGCGCTTGACGGTGTCGATGAAGCGCTCATTGGCCGCGCGTTGCTCGCGATAGGTCTCGACCACGGCCTCGATCACATCCACCACCTCGTCGGCGGCGAACGAGGGGCCGATCACCTTGCCGGGCATGGCCGGTCCGCTGTGCGTGGAGCCGTCCGAGCCCCCCAGGGTGATCTGGTACCACTCGGCGCCGTCTTTGTCGACGCCGAGGATGCCGATGTGGCCGGTGTGATGGTGGCCGCAGGAGTTCATGCAGCCGCTCATGTGCACGTCGATGTCGCCGATGTCATACAGCTCGTCGAGGTCCTGGTAGCGCTGGGCCACCTGCTCGGCGATCGGGATCGAGCGCGCGTTGGCCAGGCTGCAGAAGTCACCGCCGGGGCAGGCGATCATGTCGGTGAGCAGGCCGATGTTGGGCGTGGCAAAGCTGGCGGCCTTGGCCTCCTGCCACAGGGCATAGAGCTCGGACTCGTGCACCCAGGGCAGCACCAGGTTCTGGTCATGCGTGACGCGGGCCTCGCCGGCGCTGTAGCGCTCGGCCAGGTCCGCGGCGCGTTCGAGCTGCTCGTCCGTCACGTCGCCAGGCGCCTGGCCGGCACGCTTGAGCGAGAGCGTGACGGCACGGTAGCCGGGGAAGCGGTGGGCATGCACATTGCGCTCCAGCCAGCGGCGGTAGGCCAGCGGGGCGTCGGCGGGGGCTGCGGCCAGCGCATCGTTGGCGGCCTGGGGGTCGTAGCGCACGCCGGGGGGCGCATCGAAGTGCTGGGCCACGCGGTCGAGCTCCTCCTGGGGGATGATGTGGGCTGCGCCATCGACGTCGCGCTCGAGGATCTGGCGGAACTCGTGCTCGACCGCATCGATGAACTTCTGGCCTTCGGCCTTCACGAGGATCTTGATGCGCGCCTTGTACAGGTTGTCGCGCCGGCCGTAGCGGTTGTAGACGCGCACGATGGCCTCGAGGTAGACGAGGATCTGCTGCCAGGGCAGGAACTCGCGCACCACCGTGGCGATGAGGGGGGTGCGGCCCATGCCGCCGCCCACCAGCACCTTGAAACCCACGTCGCCGTTTGCGTCGCGCAACAGTTGCAGCCCGATGTCGTGCCAGCCGATGGCGGCGCGGTCCTCGGCAGCGCCGCTCACTGCGATCTTGAACTTGCGCGGTAGGAAGGCGAACTCAGGGTGCAGGGTCGACCACTGGCGGATCACTTCGCAGTAAGGGCGCGGATCCACGATCTCGTCTGGGGCGATGCCCGCGAAGGCGTCGCTCGTGATGTTGCGGATGCAGTTGCCCGAGGTCTGGATGCCGTGCATGTCCACGGCGGCCAGCTCGTCCATCACGTCGGCGGCCCGCGCCAGCGGAATCCAGTTGAACTGGATGTTCTGGCGCGTGGTGAAGTGACCGTAGCCGCGGTCGTACTCGCGTGCGATGCGCGCCAGGGTGCGCAACTGGGTGCTGCTGACTTCGCCGTAGGGAATGGCGATGCGCAGCATGGGCGCATGGCGCTGGAGATACCAGCCGTTTTGCAGGCGCAGGGCCTTGAACTCCTCGTCGCCGAGCTGGCCGGCCAGGTGCCGCTGCAACTGGTCGCGGAACTGGGTTGCACGCTGGCGGACGAAGTGGCGGTCGAACTCGGTGTATTGATACATCTCGGGGCTCGTGGGAAGACTCAGTGGATGACCTTGAGGCCGGCGGTGACCAGGGCGGCGCACAGCAGGCCGCGCACGAGGCGGTCGGGCAGGTTGCGGGTCAGGCGCGCGCCGATCCAGATGCCTGGGATGGAGCCCACCAGCAGCGCCCCCAGCAACGCCCAATCAACGTGGCCCAGACTGGCATGGCCGATGCCGGCCACCAGCGTGAGCGGCACGGCATGGGCGGTGTCGGTGCCCACCAGGCGGCGCGCCTCGATATGCGGATACAGGAAAAGAATGAGCGTGGCGCCGATGGCTCCGGCCCCGATGGAACTGAGCGAGACCAGCACGCCCAAGGCGGCTCCGGCGGCCACTGTGAGCGCCGGCTTGCGGCGCTCGGGCAGCCAGCGCTGCAGCTTCAGGGCCACGCGGTGCCAGGCCTGGCGATAGGCCACCGTGATGGCGGTGAGCAGCAAGGCGATGCCCAGCGAAAAGGTGAGGGCGCTGGCCCAGCCCTTGGTGACGCCGGTGTAATGCATCAGTCCGATCATCACGACCGAGGCGGGCACGCTGCCGGCCAGCAGCAGGCCGGTGATGCGGTAGTCGACGTTGCCCTGGCGGTGGTGGGCCACCGAACCCGACACCTTGGTGAGGCCGGCGAACCACAGGTCGGTGCCGATGGCCACGGCCGGATTGAGCTTGAAAACTGACAGCAGCAGCGGGGTCATGAGCGAGCCTCCGCCCACGCCGGTCAGGCCGACGATGACGCCGACCCCGAAACCACTGACCACCGCAATCCAGTCCATGTCGCTCCCTGTGGAACCCGCGTGGCAATGCCAGCGCAGCGCGCGCATCGCGCACAGATGAAGGAACTGTAGGGAGGTCTTATATAAATGAGAACTACAAATTCATTTGATAGTTATATTCGGTTGTTATTTGTGGGGCTGCTTCGGGGCGAGGGTCTGGCGCTGGCCCGCTAAGATCACGCCCCATGTCTGCGACCGATCCGCTCCTGACCACCGCCGGGCTGGGCCTGCACCGTTGGCGCCGGCGCAGCCTGTTGCTGTCCACCCTGGCGCTTGCGGCCTGCCAGACGACCCCGCCCGTGACGGTGGCGCCCCCGCCGGCGCCGGCTCCGGCCCTCCCACCGCCGCTGCGACCCCCCCGCATCGGCCTGGCGCTGGGCGGTGGGGCGGCCCGGGGGTTCGCCCACATCGGGGTGATCCAGGTGCTGGAGGAGCAGGGCATCCAGCCCGACCTGGTCGTGGGCACGTCGGCCGGCAGCCTGGTGGCCGCGCTGTACGCGTCGGGCAAATCGCGTTCAGAGCTGCGCGCCCTGGCCGAGACGATGGATGAGACGGCCATCACCGATTGGTCCTTCCCGCTGCGCGGGGTGATCCGGGGCGAGGCCCTGGCGCGCTACGTGAACCAGCAGACCGGGGGGCTGACCATCGAGCGCATGAAACTGCCGCTGGGCATCGTGGCCACCGACCTGGCCACCGGCGAGCCGGTGTTGTTCCGGCGCGGAGATACCGGCATGGCGGTGCGGGCCTCGAGTGCCGTGCCGGCGGTGTTTCAGCCGGTGCGCATCGGCGAGCGCGAGTATGTGGACGGCGGGCTGGTCTCGCCGGTGCCGGTGCGCTTTGCGCGGCAGATGGGGGCCGACCTCGTCATCGCCGTGGACATCTCCTCCCCGCCTCAGGGGGGCGCGGTGGGCGATGCCATGCGCATGCTGCTGCAGACCTTTGCCATCATGGGGCGCAGCATCAATCACTTCGAGCTGCGCGAGGCCGATGTCGTGATCCGTCCGGCGCTCAACGGCCTGGCGGGCACCGATTTCCGCTCCCGCCGGCTGGCGATGGATGCCGGACGCGACGCGGCCCTGGCGGCCCTGCCCCAGATCCGCGAGCGCATCGCCGCCAAGACCCGCCCGGGCTGAGGACGCAAAAAAAAGCCCGGTGGGGGACCACCGGGCTGAAGGTACCTTGGGAGGTACCGAGGAGACAACCTTTCAGGGAGACCGTGGAGCCACGCTGCACGGCATCCTTAAGAATCGGGGCGAGCCGGAAAAGTTCAACCCCCGATTGCAAATGATGGTGTCAGGCGCTGCGCTTGGCGCGGGGGGCCTGGGCCGCCTTGACGGCCGAGCTGGTCACGGCCTGGATGTTGGCTTCGGCCACTTCCGCCGCCTGCTTGGCGGCCTTGTGAACGCTCTCGAAGGCATTGTTGGCGGCCGCCACGGCCGACTTTACCAGGGCCACGGCATTCTCGGTGCCGGCCGGAGCGTTCTTGACAGCGTTGTCGACCACGGCCATGAACTTCTTCTGGACATCGGCGATCTGCGCTTCGGCGATCTTGCTCACTTCGGCATTGGTGCTCGAGGCGATGTCATAGACATGGCGGCTGTACGCGGCGGCCTTCTCGGCGCTGGGCTGCAGCAGCGAGGCCTGCAGGGCCAGAAGTTCCTGGGCGTCCTTGACGGACAGGGTGGCCTGGGCGTGCTCAGCGGCTTCGGCCAGCGAGGCCTTGGCGACCTGCAGGTTCAGCTCGACGAGCTTTTCGACGCCTTCGAAGGCTTTCTGTGTGAGCCCGAAAAGGGTCTCGACGTTGGCTTTGTGGGCGGCAACCAGTTGCTCGGCGGTCATCATGATCGAGGGCTCCTCGGGTGGGTGGATACAGGAATGTTGCAGTGCAACATGAGCGGAAGTATAGGGGAGCCGTTGAGCATTACAAGCAGTTTTGTTGCGGTGCAGCAAACATTAGGGGGGTGGCTCTAGAAAGACCGGCTCTGATTGCGACTCCGAGTGTCCGACAGGGACATGTCGCCGCCGTGACGAGTCCACGGGGCCTGGGCGTCCCACAATGCGCCGATCGCACTCACCGCTGTCATGCTGGCCTATTACTCCGACCGCTATGTGCTGCCGCTGCCGCCCGGGCACCGTTTCCCGATGGCGAAGTACCGGATGCTGCGCGACCGCGTGGCCGCCGAACTGCCGGCCGTGCGGCTGGTGGAGGCCCCTGCGGCCAGCGAAGGGGAGCTGGCCCTGGCCCATACGCCGGCCTACATCGAGGCCGTGCTGCAGGGCACACTCAGTGCGGCTGCGCAGCGCGAGATCGGCTTTCCCTGGTCGCCGGCCATGGCCGAGCGTGCCCGCCGCTCGGTCGGCGCCACGGTGGCGGCGGCCCGTGCGGCGCTGGGGGAGGGGGTGGCGGCCAACCTCGCCGGCGGCACCCACCACGCCTACGCCGACAAGGGCAGCGGCTACTGCGTCTTCAACGATGTGGCGGTGGCCGCCCGGCTGATGCAGGCGCAATGGCATCGCCAGTCCCGACGCCTGCTGCGCGTGGCCGTGATCGACCTGGACGTGCACCAGGGTAATGGCACGGCAGCGATCTTCCGCGACGACCCGACCGTCTTCACCTTGTCGCTGCACGGGGCGCGCAACTTCCCCTTCCGCAAGGAGGTCGGCGACCTCGACGTGGAGCTGCCCGACGGCTGCACCGACGGGCCCTACCTGGAGGCGCTGGACCAGGCCCTGGCAGCCTTGTGGGCCGCCCATGAGGGCGCCTCCCCGGGCCTGATCTTTTATCTGGCCGGTGCCGATCCGCACGAAGGCGACCGCCTGGGCCGGCTGAAGGTGTCGGCGCCGGCGTTGGCCGAGCGCGATGCCCGCGTGCTGGGGGCCGCCGCCGAGCGGGGCATCCCGGTGGTTGTCACCATGGCTGGCGGCTACGGACACGACATCGCGCAGACCGTGGCGATCCAATGGCGCACCCTGCAATTGGCTTGCGAGTACTGGCGGCGTTGGCCGCGTGCCCAGGCCCCATCCGAGGAGGACCCCCGACATGAGCCGACCCCAGGCTGAACCCCGCGAGGCTTATCGTCATTTTCTGACCATCACCACGCGCTGGATGGACAACGATGTCTATGGCCATGTCAACAACGTCGTCTACTACAGCTACTTCGACACGGTGGTCAACGAATATCTCATCGCCAATGGGGCGCTGGACATCCATGCGGGCGAGGTGATCGGCCTGGTGGTCGAGACCCAGTGCAACTACTTTGCCCCTTTGGCGTTTCCGCAGAGGGTGGACGCCGGGTTGCGCGTGGCGCATGTGGGGTCGTCGAGTGTTCGCTACGAGGTAGGGCTGTTTGCGCAGGGCGAGCCGCTCACGGCGGCGCGGGGGCATTTCGTGCATGTCTACGTGGACCGCACCACGCGCAAGTCCGTACCGCTGCCGGCACGCCTGAGGGCCGCGCTGGAGGGCTTGCGATGAACCTGGGCACTCCACAAGCCATGGCCTGTGTGGACGAGGCCATCACTTCGCGCCGCTCGATCCGGGCCTTCCTGCCCACACCGGTGCCGCGGGAGACGATCGAGGATCTACTGCGCGTGGCCGCGCGTGCACCCTCGGGCACCAATACCCAGCCTTGGAAGGTGCATGTGCTCACCGGGGCATCGTTGCGCCGACTCGTCGAGCGCCTGCGCGCGGCCCACGACGACCCGGCGCAGGCCGAGCTGCATCAGCCGGAGTACGCCTACTATCCGAGCCAGTGGGTGTCGCCCTACATCGAGCGGCGCCGCAAGGTGGGCTGGGATCTCTACGGTCTGCTGGGCATCGCCAAGAGCGACAAGCAGCGCATGCACGAACAGCACGGGCGCAACTACGAGTTCTTCGGCGCACCGGTGGGCCTGATGTTCACCATCGACCGGGTGATGCAGCAGGGCAGCTGGCTGGACTACGGCATGTTCCTGCAGAACCTGATGATCGCAGCGCGCGCCCGCGGGCTGGACACGTGTCCGCAGGCCGCCTTCACCCCGTTCCATCGCATCGTGATGGATCATCTCGGCGCGTCGCCGCAGGAGATGCTGGTGTGCGGCATGTCGCTGGGGTATGCCGATCCGCAGGCGGTCGAGAACCGGCTGGTCACCGAGCGCGCGCCGGTGCACGAATTCACCCGCTTTCACGGTTGACGGCATTCAGCTTCTGCTCAGCGGGTGTCGTTGGGGGCCTTTCTACAATGGCCGCTCCCATCACCCAGGAGACCGCCGTGCACAAGGTGCTCGTGGCGCGCGCCACCTTTCCCGACATCATCGACCGCCTGAGGGTGTACTTCGAGGTCCAGGACAATCCCGAAGACGAGCTGTGGAGCCCCGAGTCCCTGAGCCGGGCCCTGCAAGGCAAGGCCGGACTGATCGCCACCGGCAGCGAGCGCATCGATGAAGCCTTGCTGGCGGCCCACCCGCAGCTCAAGGCGGTGTGCAACATGGCCGTGGGCTACAACAACATCGATGTGGCGGCCTGCACGGCGCGCGGCATCGTCGTCACCAACACGCCGGACGTGCTGACCGAGACCACGGCCGACTTCGGTTTTGCGCTGATGATGGCTGCCGCGCGTCGCATCGCCGAGTCGGAGCATTACCTTCGCGCCGGCCGATGGACGAAATGGCGCTACGACATGTTCGTCGGGCCCGATGTGCACGGTGCCACGCTGGGCATCTTGGGGATGGGGCGCATCGGCCAGGCCATCGCGCGGCGCGGCGCGCACGGCTTCGGCATGAAGGTGATTTACCACAACCGCTCCCGCCTGCCCGAAGCGACCGAGGCGCAATGCGGTGCACGCTATGTCGACAAGGCCACGCTGCTGCGCGAGGCGGACCATCTCGTGATCGTCGTGCCGTATTCCCCCAGTTCCCACCATGCGATCGGGGCGGCCGAGCTGGCGCAGATGAAGCGCACGGCCACGCTGACCAACATCGCCCGGGGCGGTGTGGTGGACGATGCGGCCCTCGCCCAGGCGCTGCGCGACGGACGGATCGCGGCGGCCGGTCTGGACGTGTTCGAGGGCGAGCCCCATGTGCATCCGCACCTGCTGCAGGTGCCCAATGTCGTGTTGACGCCCCACATCGCCAGCGCCTCGGTGGCCACGCGCCGGGCCATGGCGAGCCTGGCGGTGGACAACCTGATCGCCGCGCTGGGCTGCGGGCCGGATGCGGGCCGCCCGCCCACGCCGGTGAACCCGGAAGTGCTCGAGCGCGGAGTGATGCGGGACTGACACAATCGGCCCATGGAATCGAACCTGTGGTGGCTGGCCGCGTTGGGCGTGGTCAATCTCGTGGTGCTGATCGTTCTGGCCTGGCGGATGTTCGGTGGCGGGCGCGAGCCGGCAGCCAGTCGGGAGGACCTGCTGGCGCACACGCGGCTGCAGGCTGAGGCGCTGTTGCGCCTGGAGCGGGAGCTGCGTGACGAACTGAGCCGCAGCGCCCAGGGCACACGCCAGGAACTCGGCGGCACGCTGGCACTGTTCCAGCAGACCTTGCTGACCCAGCAGGGCGACGTGGCGCGCACCCAGAACGAGCAGATCGACAGCTTCCGCACGCAACTGGCGACGTTGCAGCAGCTCGTCGCCGACAGTCTGCGCTCGACGGGGGCGGCACTCACGGCCCAGGCCCAGTCGGCCCGCGAGGCGCAGGACCTGGCCCTGCGGCGCTTTGCCGAGGGCTTGAACGAGCAGTTGCGCGCCCTGTCCGAGTCCAATGAGCGCCGCCTGGCCGAGGTGCGCCAAACGGTGGAGACCCGTCTGGCGGCGCTGGCGGCCGACAACGAGAAAAAGCTCGAGCAGATGCGCCAGACGGTGGACGAGAAGCTGCATGCCACGCTGGAGCAGCGTCTGGGCGAGAGCTTCAGGCAGGTGGCCGAACGCCTGGAGCAGGTGCACCGCGGCTTGGGCGAGATGCAGTCTTTGGCCCAGGGGGTGGGTGACCTCAAACGGGTGCTGACCAATGTGAAGACTCGCGGCGTGTTCGGCGAGACCCAGCTCGCCGCCTTGCTGGAGCAGGTGTTCACCCCCGAGCAGTACGAGACCAACGTGGCCACGGTGCCGGGCAGCCGCGAGCGGGTGGAGTTCGCGATCCGACTGCCGGGCAAGGGCGACGACGGCGCGCCGGTGTGGCTGCCGCTGGATGCCAAGTTCCCGCGGGAGGATTACGAGCGATTGCTGGCCGCGCAGGACGATGCCGACCGTGAGGCCGCCGAGGTCGCGGCCAAGGCCCTGGAGCAGCGCATCCGCGACGAGGCGCGCAGCATCGCAGCCAAGTACCTGGCGCCCCCCCACACCACCGACTTCGGCGTGCTGTTCGTGCCCACTGAGGGCTTGTACGCCGAGTTGCTGCGCCGCCCGGGCCTCACCGAGGCGCTGCAGCGGGATCACCGCGTCATCCTGGCCGGGCCCACCACCCTGCTGGCCATGCTCAACAGCCTGCAGATGGGCTTTCGCACCCTGGCGCTGGAGAAGCGCTCGTCCGAGGTCTGGAAGGTGCTGGGGGCCGTCAAGACCGAGTTCGGCAAGTTCGGGGAGGTGTTGGCCCGCGTGAAGGACCAGACCCAGACGGTGCTCAACACCCTGGACAAGGCCGAGACCCGCACGCGGCAGATGAGCCGGGCGCTCAAGACCGTGGAGGCGCTGCCCGAGGCCCAGGCGGCCGGCCTGCTGCCCGATGACAGCCCGGAGGATCGCGCATAGCTCCATGGGCCCGGGCCCTGCGCGCCATCTCCTGGTGCCCCTGATTCTCGCTGTGCGTGGCGGCCTGGCTCACCGGCGGGGGCACCTGCT
>NZ_JBKBVU010000198.1:0-5800 GCF_046289365.1 Caldimonas sp.
GCCCGCGTTTCTCATTACGACCGACATCACGATCACCGGCCTGACCGGCGACGACGGCATCACCATCGCTCAAAATGCGGACGGCGGCATGCGGCTGTTCGCCGTGCAGCCTGGCGGCAACCTGACACTGGTGTATCTGACGCTCACCGGCGGCAGCGCCCAGGATAACGGCGACGCACTGGGCGGAGCGATCTTCAACCAGGGAACCGTCGCAATCACAAGCTCCACGCTCACGCAGAATGTGGCCCAGGGCGGCGTGGGCGGCATGGGCTTCGGCGGCGCAATCTACAACGACCAGGACGCCACCTTGTTCATCGTCAACAGCACCCTCTCCGCCAATGCGGCGTTCGCCGGTCTTGGCGGCACGGGTGCCGCCCGATTTCGCGGAAGTGGCGGCCTTGGCCGGGGCCTCCGTCACGGCCGCAGCCTTGGCGGTCTTTTTCTTGTCGGCAGCGGTTTCGGCAGCGGCGGCTTTGGGAGCGGACGCCTTGGAGCTGGCACTTTTCTTGGCGGTCATGCGTTTCCTCGGATGGTCTGGGGCGGGTGGCCTCGGCCGGTGCAGCAGCCGGGCGCGGGCCGCAAGGGCCGGGGCGACACGCAGGCGATGCACGAACGAAACCGGTCGACACCGCAAGACCTAGATAAGGCCGGCAGGTGTCGACTCAAGAGGGCAAGCTGGCGTGAACGGGGATGGATGGCAGACCTGGCGGGGTCGGGGTGGCCTGGATATGGAACCCGTGTCGCGGGTGGCCGGGGCCCCCAGGATCTGCTGTCACTCTTGCCGCATCAATAAACCTAGCATTATCGTCGACACGGGCCCATCCGTCAAAGACCCTGGTGCCGGACGCGGCCGGTCCGAGGGGTGGGTCAGGAGCCGGCCTCGGCCGCACGCGCGGCCTCGAGGCGGCGGCGGCGCTCGTGGACCTCGCGATAGTGCTGCAGTGCGGCCGGATCGCGGGCAGCATGTTCGATCAGCCGTGTCTCCTCGGCCTTGAGGCGCTCGATGATCAGGCGGTCGAGCAGGGCGCGCAGGTCCGAAAAGCCGAGGTTGTCGTCCGGGTGGATGGTTCCGGCCAGCCGGCGCGCCGCCTCGTGCAGGGGGTGGCCCGACAGCGCCTCGTCCAGGGCCGACCAGGGTTGCGGGCCGTGCTCGGCCAGGTGGCGTTCGAGCCAGGCGCACAGCGGGCCCAGTGGGGCGGGCAGGGCATGCAGCAGCTCGTGGTCTTCGCCGGTGAGGCGGTCCCACCAGGGGCTGTGCAGCCATAGCAGACGCACCGCCTGCTCGGCCGGCCCCGGCGGGGCCTTGCGCGGGCCGCTGGGACGGGGCGGTTCCTCGCGCGAGCGCCAGCCGGTGCGGCGCCCCGGGCCGTCGCCGCCGCGCCCCGGCGCTGGGGGGCGGCCCTGCCACAGCGCGAGCAGGTCGGGTGGGTGGAGGCCGCCGGCCTGGGCCAGGTCGGACAGGATCTGCTGCTTGAGCACGCCCTCGGGCAGGGCGTTCCACAGGGGTTTGGCGGCGGCCAGCATGTGGGCCCGGCCTTCCGCGCTGCCCAGGTCCAGGCCTTCGCGGGCGGTGTCCAGGATCTGCCGCGACAGCGGCACGGCCTGCGCCACGCACAGGGCGAAGGCCTCACGTCCATGCTCGCGGATGTAGGAATCGGGGTCGTGCTCGGGCGGCAGGAAGAGGAATTTGATCGTGCGGGTGTCGGTGGCGTGGGGCAGGGCCGCCTCCAGTGCCCGGGTGGCCGCACGACGGCCGGCGGCATCGCCGTCGAAGCTGAAGACCACGGTGTCGGTGAAGCGCAGGAGCTTGTGGACATGTTCGGCCGTGCAGGCCGTGCCCAGCGTGGCCACGGCGTTGGGAAAGCCCAGTTGGGCCAGGGCGACCACGTCCATGTAGCCCTCCACCACGAGGGCGTAGCCGAGCTGGCGCAGCGCCTGGCGGGCCTCGTACAGGCCGTAGAGCTCGCGGCCCTTGACGAACACCGGGGTCTCCGGGGAATTCAGGTATTTCGGTTCGCCCTGGTCGATCACCCGTCCGCCGAAGCCGATGACCTCGCCGCGCACGCTGCGGATCGGAAACATCACGCGGTCGCGAAAGCGGTCGTAGCGGCGGGCCTCGTCGCCCTCGCCCTGCACGATCACCAGGCCGCTTTCTTCGAGTAGCGGGTCGTCGTAACGGGGGAAGGCGCTGGCCAGCGTGCGCCAGCCCTCGGGCGCATAGCCCAGGGCGAAGCGTGCGGCGATCTCGCCGGTCAGGCCGCGCCGCTTGAGGTAGTCGATGGCGCGTGGGCTGGCTTTGAGCTGCTTGCGGTAATGGGCGGCCGCGCGCTCCAGCACCTCGGTGAGCGTGTGCTGGCGTTCGCGCTGCTGCTGAGCCTGTGCGCGCTCCTCGGGGCTGCTGTCGTCTTCGGGCACGGCCAAGCCCGCTTGCTGGGCCAGCTCGCGCACCGCATCGATGAAGCCCAGGCCGTCGTGTTCCATCAGGAAGTCGATGGCGTTGCCGTGTGCGCCGCAGCCAAAGCAGTGATAGGTCTGACGCGAGGGGCTGACGATGAAGCTCGGCGTCTTTTCGCCATGGAAGGGGCACAGGCCCTTGAAGTGGATGCCGGCCTTCTTGAGCTGGACGTGACGGCCCACGATCTCGACGATGTCGAGGCGGGCGAGCAGGTCCTGTTTGAAGCCGGGAGGGATCACGCCGGGAGTCTACCGCCCGCAGGGGGGCAGATCGCGCTTTGCGCATCGAGCGTCGCGTTGACAAAGATGTAGTAAAAATACTTCTTCTGTAGTTCGTCAAGGCCTCGTACGCGCAAGCCGTGGCCGCTCGCCCTCCGTGCCGCGGGAGAACCCCGATTTTCAGAGATTTTTCCGCCCATAGACTGCGCCGCCTGGAACGCTGGATTCCGAGGAGGTGGCATGCGCAGAGATCGGCGAAATGTAGTCAAACTTCTACACCTGGGGGCCTGTGGTTTGGCAGGGCCGTGGCCGCTCCCGGCGCGTGCCCGCACCGCCGAGGACCCGCTCACGGTCTGGATCAATGCCGACAAGGGCCACGAGGGCTTGCGCCGCGTGGCGCAGGCCTATGCCCAGCGCACCGGGCGCAAGGTGGTGGTGCAGCATTTCGAGCAGGCCGTCGATCGTTTCGAGGCGGTGATGAAGGAGGGCGGTGCGGCCGGGCCGGACATCTGGATCTGGCCCCATGACCGCATTGGCGACTGGATCCAGCGCGGCTGGATCGCGCCGGTGCAGCCGGGCGAGAGCGTGCGCAGCGACATCGTGCAGGTGGCCTGGGACGGCTTCACCCAGGGCGGGAAGCTGTGGGGCTATCCCTTGTCGGTGGAGGCTGTGGCCCTGGTTTACAACAAGGCTTTGGTCGGCCAGCCGCCGTCGAGCTTCGAGGAGGTGCTGACCCTGCACGAGAAACTCAAGCCCAAGGGCATCCGGGCCCTGGGCTGGGAGACCGGCAGCCCGTATTTCACCTGGCCGCTGATGGCCGCCGGCGGGGCTTATGTGTTCCAGCGCCGCTTGGACGGCAGCTACGAGCCGCGCGACACGGGCATCAACCATCCCGGCGCGGTGCGGGCCGGGCAGTACCTGCAGCAACTGATGGCCGCCGGCGTGATCCCGCAGGGCGGCTTGAGCTACTCGGAGGCCGAGGCTGACATGCGCGACGGCCAGCAGGCGATGTGGATCACCGGCCCCTGGGCCTGGGAGGGGCTGGCTGCGGCCGGTATCGATTTCGGGGTGGCCCCGCTGCCCACGCTGGGCGGCAAGCCGGCCAGGCCCTTTGTCGGGGTGCTGGGGGCGATGGTGGTCGAGGGCACGCCGCATCGCGCGTGGGCGATCGACTTCATCGAGAACCATTTGCTGCGGCCCGAGAGCCTGCAGGCCATCAACGCCGACAAGCCCCTGGGGGTGCCGGCTTCGCGCCGCATGTTCTGGCGCCTGTATGCCGATGCCCGGGTGCGTGCCTCGATGGAGGCGATCTACGCGGGCCGGCCCATGCCCAGCAACAGCGAGATGACCTGGTTCTGGCAGCACCTGTCTGCCGCGCTGCGCGAGATCAACGCGGGTCGCGCACCGCGCGAGGCGCTGGATGCAGCGGCCGCGCAGATCCGCGCCCTGGCCGCGCAGGGGCGGCCGGTGGCGAGCCGTTGAGGATTCACTCGCCGCGCACCGCGCCTTCGCGGCGCGGATCGGCGCTGCCCAGCCAGCCGCGGGGGTGGCGCTGCAGGGCCTGGGCGCCGCTGGTCATGGGCGCCTCGCGCACCGTGTGCCCGCGCCGGCGCAGCGCCTCCAGCGTGCCGGGGGGAAAGCGTCCTTCCTCCAGCAGCAGCGGGCCGCCGGTGGTGCCGAAGTTCGGCAGGTCCAGGGCTTGTTGCGCATCCAGGCCCCAGGCCAGGGTGCCCAGCAGGGCCTTGGCGGTGTAATGGATGATCAGCGAACCGCCCGGCGAGCCGACGTTGAGCACGAGCTCGCCGCTGGTGCGGTCGAAGACCAGGGTGGGGCTCATCGACGAGCGGGGACGCTTGCCGGGTTCGACGCGGTTGGCTACGGGGCGGCCGTCGGCATCGGTGGGCACGAAGGCGAAGTCGGTGAGCTGGTTGTTGAGCAGGAAGCCGCCGGGCAAACCGGTGCCGCCGTCGACGAGGAGCCGGGCACCGAAGGCGTCCTCGATCGTCGTGGTCAGCGCCACGGCGCGGCCCTCGCGATCGATGGCCGACAGATGCGAGGTGCCGCGCTCGGGCGCCTCAGGCTGAGTCGCCCAGGCGCTGGGCTGACCGCCGGGGCGTCCGGGCAGGGCGCGCGGCATCGCGCGGGGGCCGATCAGCCGGGCGCGCTCGGCCAGATAGGCCGGTGAAATCAGGCTGGGCCAGTGGCCCGCCGGGGGCGCGACGAAATCGGGGTCGGCCACGTACTGGGCACGGTCGGCGAAGGCCAGCCGGGAGGCTTCGGCGTAGGCATGCAGGAAGTCGGGGCCGGGCAGCCCCGCCACCCGCGCCGGGCCGGGCGGGGCAGCGTGCTCGAGCAGGCCCAGGATCTGGGCGATGGCCAGGTGGCCGGACGAGGGCGGGGGGAAGCCGCACAGGCGCCAGCTGCGCCACGGGCTGCACAGCGCCTCGCGCCGTCGCGGCTGGTAGGCGGCAAGGTCGGCTTCGCTCAGGCGCCCGGGCCGGGTGGGGTGGCTGCGCACCTTGGCAACGATGCTGCGCGCGATCGGACCGCGGTAGAAGGCGTCGGCCCCCTCGCGGGCCAGCGTGCGCAAGATGGCCGCCAAGGCCGGGTTGCGCAGCCGGTGGCCCACGGGATGGGGTTGACCGTCGGGACCGTAGAAATACGCGGCGGCGGCCGGGTCGCGCCGCAGGGATTCATCGGATCGCAGCAAGGCGTGCAGGCGAACGCCGACCGGAAAACCTTCGTCGGCCCACGCGATGGCGGGTTCGAAGAGCTGGGCCCAGGGCAGGCGGCCGTGCGCGCGGTGTGCGGCCTCCAACAAGCGCATCACGCCGGGCGTGCCCACCGACAGGCCGCCGACGACGGCCTCGCGAAAGGGCAAGGGGCGGCCCTGGGCATCGAGGAAAAGGCGTTCGTCGGCGGCCGCCGGCGCGGTCTCGCGGCCGTCCCAGGCGTCGAGCCGCCGGCCGTCCCAGTGCAGCAAGAAGGCGCCGCCGCCGATGCCGCTGGACTGGGGTTCGACGAGGGTGAGGACCAGTTGGGCCGCGATGGCGGCATCCACGGCCGTGCCGCCGGCGCGCAGCATGCGCCAGCCCGCCTCGGCGGCCAGCGGGTGCGCCGCGGCCAC
>NZ_JBKBVU010000009.1:0-38866 GCF_046289365.1 Caldimonas sp.
TACAGGGCCTCGGCCTTGTCCTCGGGCAGGGTCGCGGCCTGGGCCGTGCCGGCCGCCAGAGCCAGCCCGGCGGCTGCCCGCAGCGCGCGCGGGCTGCGCGTGCGCCAGCGGGCCATGAAGCCGCGCAGCCAACGGGCGCTGCGCAGGGCGGCGTCAGTTGCAGCCACAACCGCCTCCTTGCACGCCATTGGCGCCACGGCCGCCTTCGCGCACCTCGCGCACGTGTTCGGTGTGGCGGGCCGACAGCGCATCACGGTTCACCTGCATGATCGGATCGGCCAGCCGCTCGCGTTCATAGGGCTTGACCCAGGGCTCGGTGGCGCAGGCCGGCAGGAGGGCCGCCAGGGCAAAGACATGAAGGCAGCGCATCGTCATCACTCCTTCAGCAAGGCGCGGATCTGCTGGTCGTAGGTGTTCTCGACGCCGCTGCGGTAGCCGTGGTGCAGGTGGCGCACACGGCCGTCGCGGTCGACGATCACGGTGTAGGGCATGGCCTTGAGGTCGTACTGGCGGCTGACCTTCTTCTCGGCGTCGAAGAGCACGGGGAAGTTCAGGCCCAGCTTGGAGGCCATGCTCGCGGCCTTGGCCGGGTCGTCGTCGATGCTCACGGCCAGCACCGTGAAGCCCGAGGCGCGGTACTTGTCGTACAGGCGGTTCAGGTGCGGCATCTCCTCGCGGCAAGGGCCGCACCAGGTGGCCCAGAAGTTCACGAGCACCACGTTGCCGCGCTGCTCCTGCAGGCGCAGGTTGGGGCCCTGGAGCGTGCCCAGCGTGAAGTCGGGCGCGGGTGCATGGGGCTGGGTGGCAAAGGCCGGTGCGGCCAGCAAGAACGCGGCCAGGGCCACCAGGCGGCGGAAGCTGGGGAGGGGGTGCATGCAGGACTCCAAGGCGTACACGAAGCGCAGGTCAGAAGAACAAGCTCAGGCCCAGCGTGAGCTCGAGGTTGTGGGTGCTGCGGCGCTCGCCCAGCAGGTCGAAAGAGAAGATGTGGTCGCGCAAGTCGAGTTGCAGGGCCGAGCGCTGGCCGAGCAGGAAGCGCGTGCCCAGGCCGATGTTGATGGTCTGGTTGCGCTGGTCGTCGAGTTCGGTGCTGCCGATGCCGGCGATCAGGTAGGTGACGGTGGCCTTGGCGCGCCTGGCGCCGAGGAAGACCTCTCCGGGCAGGAGGTTGTAGCCCAGCGAGACGTTGTAGTAGCTGAGCGTGGACTTTTCGCTGGAGAACACGCCGCCGGGCAGGATCTGCCGGAAGGACTCGTCGCTGACACGGGCCCGGCCATAGGCCGCCTCGAAGAAGAAGTCTTCAGTGAGGTGGTAGCCCAGGCGCAGGCCCACCACGGGGCTAGCGCCGAAACTGTCGGTGGAATAGATGCCGGCAAACAGCCCGGCGATGAGGTCCTTGGAGGGGATGCGGGGCAGGCGCACTTCGCGGCGCTCGACCTCGGGGACGATGACCTGCTCGTTGGCCGGCCGCTGGGGCTCGCTGGCCTGCGCGGCGGCCAGCAGCGGGGTGAGCAGCAGGGCGGCGGCCAGCAACGCCACGGTGAGCCAGGGATGGAGGGTGGGCTTGGAAGGCATGGGGCGTCCGTTCAGAAGAAGAAGGCCAGGCCCGCGCCGAGGGCGCGGTATTCGATGGAGCGCTCGTCGGCCACGAAGGCGGTGTAGAGGCTGTAGTCGGCCGTGAGCACGAAGCGCTCGCTCAGGTGCCAGCGCAGTCCCAGCGTGGCCTGGCCGAGGTTGGCATCGGTGCGGATGGCACTGACCAGGCTGCTGTTGGGCACGTTCGAGAAACGCCCCACGCCCACGCTGAAGAAGGGCGAGAGCCGCCGGTCGGACCAGGGCTCGGCGGCCAGGCCCACATGCCAGAAGCTCGTGCCCGAGAAACGGCCCTGCACTTGGCCCACGTGGGCGTCCACGCTCAGCGAGGTCGACAGCCGGTAGCCGGCGGTGAGCTTGAGCATGGGCTCGCCGTCGAAGCGCCCCCAACTGCCGCCGGCCAGCATGCGGCGGCTGAGGTAGTCGTCGAGCACGATGTCGCGGAAGGTCCGTGCGCTGCCCGCGGCCGTGAGCGTGCGCTCGAGCTGGCGGCGATGCACCCAGCCTTCCTTGCCGTTGTCCGCACGCACCTGGTACCAGTCGGTGTGGCGCAGCGTGATGGCGACCCACTGATGCCGGTCCACCACATGGAAGATGGGGTAGCCGCGCCCGGGGCCGGTGCGCAACTCGAGGTAGGGGTCGGCCACCTGCACGCGCTCGTAGCCGTCGTCGGCCGCCACGGCGCTGACTTGCGCCGCCGCAGGCACGGCGCAGGCCAGGCACAGCAGGGAGGTCAGAAGGCACTGCGCACGCATCCGGCGCCCAGGTACTGCGAAAGGCATCGGTCGTTTCATTCGGTGTTGCAGGTGCCGGTCTCGGGGTCGGGCGGGGTGAACATGGTGTGGGCCGCGGCGCTGAACTCGTCCTGGCCGGCCGGCATCGGGCGGCTGATCCAGTAGCGGATCAGGCGGGCGTTGGGGTCGTTCTCGTTCTGGAAGATCAGGCCGCCGCCATGCAGCACATTGAGCACCATGGGCTTGGTCAGCAGGCGGCTTTGCAGCGGCGCACCGAAGACCACCTCGCCCTGGGCGGAGTAGAAGTTGCGGTACATCGGCGTGGCGCGCACCGCCTCGGGCGTGTTGGACGGGTCGCTCAGGTCGACCGTCTGCGCTTCGGGCAGCACGCGGAAGGCCCCCCCGGTGCCGGCGCGGTCGTCATGGCAGCCGGCGCTGGCACAGGTGTTGGTCGAGACCACCCCGTTCTGGTCGACCGGCAGCGGCGCCAGGAAGATGGGGTTGATGCACTTCTGGAAGTAGACGAACGACAAACGCTGGCCCGAGGCCCCCGGAGGGTTGGTCACCACGGGGGGGTTGTCCAGCGGGTTGGAGCCGCCGCCGCAGGCCACCAGCAGCGCAGCGGCCGCCGGCGGCAGCCACCGCGGCAACATCGGCCAGGACATCGCAAAGCGCTTCATGGGGTGCAGCCCGATCGGATCCAGTCGGCGATCGCCGTGTAGCCCGCGCTGCCCACCGGCAACACCGCCGGGCCGCTGGCACCAGCCGGATGGGGCGCGGTGGACGGGCGCGACAGCAGCAGGTTGTTCGCGGGGTTGCAGGTGTCATTGATCAGCGTGAGCGTGACGTTGAAGTCGCCCTCGGGATCGCCGGTGAGCACGTAGCGGTTGCCCGCGAAGCTCACCGCCAGGGCCTCGCCCAGCGTCGCGCCGGTGTTGTTGCCGCCGGCCTGGTGGCAGCTCGCACACTGGGCGCGCAGCACGGGGTGGACGCTGGCCTCGAAGGCGCTTTGGCTGAGGATGCGCACCGTGCGCACACCGCTGGCTCCGTTGAAGGGGTCGTTGTAGTACTGGGCGCCCAGGTCCATCCACTCGGCCAGCAGGCGTTTCTCGGCCGCGTTGAGCATCGTGGCGTGGTTCGGGGCCCCCGCCGGCGGGTCGGGGTAGACCGCGCGCGGGCCGGCACCGGCCAGCAGCGTGTGGCCCCATAGGATCTCGGTGAGCCGGCTCTTGCGCGCGATGCCAGCCGTGTTGGCCGCGCTGGAGCTGGCCTGCACGCGCGGCGGCTGGCGCTCCAGCATGGGCACGCCATCGCGGATGCGCGTGACGGGCTGGCCGTTGCCATCGAGCAGCGGGTCGCCCACCAGCAGCTCCTCGTAGGAGGTCATGCGGCCGGTGCCGCCCAGCGTGCCGCGCAGGTCCAGGCGCGTCGGGTCGTTGTGGCAGGACACGCAGGCGCCGGCCGCTCGGGCGCGCTCCCACAGCGGCTGGATGTGCTCGGGATAGTTGATGACCCCGTTGACCGGCGCCGGCGTGGCCAGGTCGTCGGCCGGGTCGGTGTTGCCGGTGTAGCGCACGAGGATGGAAGGACGGGCCGTGTAGCCCCGCGAGGTGTCGGCCCACACGTCGGTGTAGAGCATGTCGGCGACGAGCTGCAGAGCCGTCGGGTCGAGGAAGGTGCGGGTGGAGGACATCGTCTGGCCGCTTTGGTGGGCCGCGACCATGGCCTGACGCAAAGCCTGCGGCTGGTGGTCGACGATGGCGCCCGAGTTCAGCGAGGCACCGCGGCGCGGGCTGTGGCAGCCGTTGCAGGTGCGGCGTTCACCCGGGCGCACCTGGATCCAGTTGGCGTGCGTCTGGAAGGCGCGGCCCTGGGCATCGACCACCGCGAGCGCCAGCGGGATGTCGGCCGGAATCTCGAGCTTGAAGGAGCCGTCGGGCTCGATGGGTGCATAGCCCAGGATCTGCTGCTGTTCGAACTCGGTCTCGCCGATGGCCTGGCGCAGGCCCATCGAGGCCGAGGGCGGCGCAATGGCCCGCGTGGCACGCACGAAGCGCACCGGCGTGCAGTGGTAGGCCGGATCGGCCGGGTCCTTGATGCGGCGCAGGTCGGCCACCTGGGTGGCGGTGCTGGTCGGGTCGGTGTTGGCCGTCATCGCAATGCCGCGCGCGCACCCGGGCGGCAGGTCGTCGGGGACCAGCATCTGCTCGGCCATGCGGCCCAGTCCATCGGTGTTGTAGATGCTGCGCACCTCGATCAGGGCCATGCCGCGGTTGGCCAATGCGGGGTCGATGTTGGTCGGGTCGGCGGCCTGGGGCTCGGGGCGGGCCTGCAGGGCGATCGGGTCGGTGTACATGAAGCCCGGCGGCGGCGCGGCGACGATGCGCCAGGTCTGGTTGGCCGGGTTGAACATGTAGATCGCATAGTTGGGCGGCACGTTGTCCTGCAGCTCGTCGGACTGCACCGCCTCCATCGTGCGGCTGCGGTCGGACAGGCGCGCAATCTCCTCGCTCGTGAGGGTGCTGCACGACACCGTGCGGCCGGCGCGCGTGACCTCGCAGGGGCGGTAGGCCAGCAGCACGCGGTCGGTGCCGTCCCACAGCGGGTAGGGCGTGGTGATGCGGCCATGCAGCGACAGGCCGCGGTCCATGTTCAGTTCCTGCGCCGTCACCTGCACCTGCCCGCCGCGGGTGGGCACGGTGGTGTTGGCCGGGGTGTTCTGTTCGGAATAGTTGGCCGCGTCGATGAACATCAGCGCGCCGCCTTCGTCGGTGCGCTGCAGCGGCATCAGCGAAGAGGCCAGGAAGCCGGCATAGCGGCCGCGCGGGTCCATGTCGCGCGGGTGCAGGAAGCTGTTGCCCGGGCTGTGGGCGCCGTAGAGCACGAAGGTGTCGGTGCCATCGGGCTTGGAGCGGAAGATCGCGAAGCGGTTGCGGTCGGCCATGTGCTCCCAGCGCGAGTACATGATGTCGCCGTTGGGGCGCACCACCGGGTTGCGGTCGTGGCTCTGGTTGAAAGTGATCTGCTCGATGCCGCTGCCGTCGGCCTTCATCGTGTGCAGGTTGAGCACCCGCTCGCGCTCGTATTCGTCAAGAGCAAAATAGGGGCGGCCCAGAGCCTGGTCCTGCGAGGACTTGTGCTGGCGGTTCGACGCGAACACGAAGCCGCGGCCGGCCGGCAGGTAGTAAGGGTCGACGTCGTCGTGATCGGGGGAATCGGTGATGCGCCGGAAGCTGCCGCCCGCCAGCCCCCCGGTCGTCATGTCGTATTCCCAGATGTTCCAGCGGCCCGTGCAAGCAGGCTGGCCGTCGATCGTGGACGTGTTGCTGCGCGGGCAGCGCATCGAGAAGACGATCTTCTTGCCGTCGTAGGACACCTCGGGGTCGGACACATCGCCCTGCCCCTGCGTGAAGCGGCGCGTGAGGTTGATCTCGCGCGCACTCGGCGAGGAACGCTCGCGCAGCATCAGATCGCCGCCGGGGGCGAAGGGGCTGCCGTTGGTGGGGTCCATGCGCACGCTGCTGGAGCGCATCACGTAGGCGATGGGCACGTCGCCCTCGACCGTGACGTCGTCACCGTCACCGCCGCTGCCGCTGCAGGCGGCCAGGGCCAGCAGCGCCAGGGCCAGGACCGGGGTCTTGCGTTTCATCAGGTGCTCGTGGGTGTGCATGTTCTTCTCCTGAGAAGCGGCCTCATGAGCCGTCGGACGCTTCGATCGGTGGCGCGACGGGGTCCCAGCCTTGCAGGCCGGCCGACACCTGCAGATGGCCCCGCGCATCGACGACCACCGCATCGGCGCCAGGCTGGGCCTGCACGAGCGCGAGTCCGCGCTCGACGCCCATCACGAACACACATTTCGACAGCGCCTCGGCGCTCAGCCCGTCCGGGGCGATCACCGTGACGCTGTGCACGCCGTCGGGTGAGCGGCCCGAGGCCGGGTCGATCAGGTGATGGTGGCGCCGGCCCTGCGCGTCGATGAAGTAGCGCTCGTAATCGCCCGAGGTGGAGATCGAGACGTCCTGCAGCGGCAGCACCGCCGCGGGGACGTCGGTGCGGCGCGGATGGCGGATCGCCACCGTCCAGGGGCGGCCGCGGCGGTCGCCCAGCACCCGGCTGTCGCCGCCGGCGGCCACCATCGCATGCCCGATGCCCAAGGCACGCAGGCGGGCCACCGCGCCGTCGACTGCATGGCCCTTGGCAAAGCCGCCCAGGTCGATACACATGTCGGGGCGGGCAAAGCGCAGCGTGCGCCGCGCCGGGTCGAGGTCGAGGTATTGCCAGCCCACCGCCTGGCGGGCCCGCGCCAGCGCCGCCTCGTCGGGGCGGCGGCCGAGGCGGTAGTCGTAGAGCCGGCCCACGGCGGCATAGCTGATGTCGAAAGCCCCCCCGGAGCGCGCCGACCAGGCCAGCGCCTGTTCGATCAGCCGGTACATCTCCTCGCTCAGCGGCACGGCCCGTCGGCCGGCCTCGCGGTTGATGCGCGAGAGCTCCGAATCCGCCCGGTGCGGGCTCATCGCGGCGTCGATGCGATGCATCTCGGCCATCACGGCCGCCAGCGCCGCCTGGGCCTGGCGCTCGTCATCCGCCCACAGCTCGGCGCGGATGCGCGTGCCCATGATGGCGGCCTCGCGCACCCACCAGCGGCCGCTGGCGATGCGGCGCGGCGCGCGCGTGTAGGCGCCCAGGCGTTGGCGATGGCTGGCGCTGAGCAAGCCGACAGACATGACTCCCCTCCTCGTGATCGCGCTGCGACGCAAACGGCATGCCACCGTTGCGTTGCGGCCCGCGCGACGCCCCCCCGGCAGCCCCCGTGAACAGCCCTGGGGCGCCTGGAATTCAGCGGATCTTAGGGAGCGCCACGACGGCGATGTAGGCGAAACCGGGCCGCCTGAGACAAGCCTTACAAGCTGTCACACCTTCGACGGGCCGGGCGTGAACGGCTCGGCAGCTCGTTGCAATTGGCAACAAGATCGACGGCAGTGGTCGGTGTCGATGGGTGCGCCTCCTGCCGAAGCAAGGAGAGCGCCGAAGGCTGTCAAGGCGAGGAGGGAAAATCCTCCATGTCGTGCGGACTCAATCGATCTGAAAGCCGGTGGCCTGGACCACCGCCGCCCAGCGCCGGGCTTCCGCATCCATCAGGGCCTGGGCTTCCAGCCGGCTCGTGCCGCGCACGGTGAAACCGGCTTCTTCCAAGCTCTTGCGCACCGCAGGCGTTTGCAGCGCCGCCACGACCTCGCGGTTGAGTGTGTCGAGCACGGCCGGGGCAGTACCCGCCGGCGCGAGAACGGCGAACCAGGCCGAAAAGTTCAGCTCGGGCCACCCAGCTTCGGCCAAGGTGGGCACCTGCGGCAGTAAGGCCGAACGCTGGGCCGCCGTGGTGCCCAGCGCACGCAGCTTGCCCGCCTTGACCTGGGCCGCGGCCAAGGCCGTGCTGACGAAGGCCGCCTGCACCGAGCCGTTGAGCAGCGCGCTCATCGCATCGCCGGTGGCGCGAAAGTGCACGGGCTCGATCGCAAAGCCCGCCTGACGCGCGAACATCTCGGCGCCGAAATGACCGGGCGTGCCTGCGCCGAAGGTGGCGAAGTTGAACTTATTCTTGTCCGCACGCGCAGCGCCAACCAGGGAGGCCACATCGGCATGGGGCGATGCCGCTGGCACCACCAGCACGAAATCCGCGCGCACGACCTCCGACACCGGCGTCAACTCCTTGGCCGGCTGATACGGCAGCTTGCGATGCGTGGCCGGCGCAATGCTGATCGACCCCACCTCGCCCAGCAGCAAGGTGTGTCCATCCGGCGCGCTCTTGGCCACTTGCTGGGCGGCGATCTGCCCGCCGGCGCCGGCCACGTTGTCGATCACGACGCTTTGTTTGAGGGTCTCGGCCAGGCGCTGCCCGAGGGCGCGGGCGACGATGTCCGGCCCCGTGCCCGGCGGAAAGCCGACGACCAGCCGCACAGGCCGTTGCGGATAGCTTTGCGCCCAGGCCGCGGGTGCCCAGGCGAACAGGGCGGTGGTCAGCAGCGGGGCCAACAGCGTGGCCTGCCAGACAGTGCGGCGCAGCATGGCAGTCGTCTCCTCTCGTGATATGGGGCCGCCAGTGTGCGCCGCGCCGTGCTTTGCCCTTGTCATCCCTGAAGACGACAAAGCACGCCAGCGGCCTCAGTCGCGCAGGGCGGCGAACAGCTCGCTCTTGAAATGCAGCCCCAGGCGCGCAAAGGCGCGCGCCCGGTAGGTTTTGACGGTGGCCACCGACACCCCCAAGTCGGCAGCGATGCCCTCGTAGCTCCAGCCGCGCAACAGACGCTCCAGCACATCGAGCTCGCGCGCCGTCAGCCCCGGACAGCGGGCCTGCAAGCGCTCGCGCGGGCTGTCGGCGCGCGACTCGGCGCGCCATTGGAGATGCCGCTTGACGCAGGCCAGCAGACACGGCGCCGCGTCGATGAAGTGATCGAGCTCCCGGCCATCGAAGCAGCCTTGACCTTGATGGTGATAAACATTGAGCGCCAGCACCGAGCCGTCGGGCTGCCGCTCGGCAACCGACAAGCGTTCGACCATGCCGTGGCGGCGGTAAATGGCCTCGCGGTGCAAAGCGCTGGGCGCCTCGTCGGCATGCATGCACAGTACCACCGCGCCAAAGCCGTGGCGGGCGCGCACCGCATCGAAGCTGGCGTCGGCGCGGTACAAGCCCAGGTCGCGGTACAACGCAAAACACTCGCCCGTGTGGTCCTGCGCCTGGCGGCTGGCCGAAAGATGCAGGCGCGGCGCACGCCCAGGCCACAGCTGATACACCGCCCAGGACCCAGCCACCAAGCCGGCCTGGATCGCCTCCAAGGCCACACGCGCAAAGTCCGGGCGGCCCAAAGCCGAGATCATCGGCTCGATCATCGCCGGTCCCGCGCGTGGCGTGGCCGCCAGCGACGGCAGCGCCCAGACCTTCATCGCGGTGGCGCCGTCATCCTCACGGATGACGAGCCTGGGGACACTGCGGCCCTATCGTGACCGGCTCTCAGACTTCGCGCGCGCCCCCTATGTCCATGACGCCCGCTCCATTTGCCCCTGCTGGCGCCCATCCCGGACTGATCTTCATGGCCCAAGTGGCATGTGAGGTCGGCCCACTCACCAGCTTGGGCCCGTGCCCCAGCGGCGAACGCCGCTTCGTTCCCTTGCACGGCGGCACCGTGCAAGGCCCCGAGCTCAATGGCCAGATCGTGCCCGGCGGCGTGGATTGGCAATGGGCCCGCGCCGACGGCGTGCTGGAGATCGCCGCCCATTACGCCTTGCGACTGCACGATGGCGCTTTGGTCGAAGTGCGCAGCGAAGGCTTGCGCCACGGCCCGCCTGAGGTCATGGCCCGGCTGGCGCAAGGACAAGATGTGCCGGCCGACGCCTATTTCTTTCGCACGCTGATGCGCTTCACCACGGGCGCGCCGCACTGGGCGCACCTCAACGCGGTGATGGCCGTGGCGAGCGGACAGCGGCAGGCGCATCGGGTCGTGCTGGACGTGTACCGATTGACGTGACAGGAGGCCGCGCCCCCGCACGGCCCAATGCTTATGTTATGTAAGCATTGGGCCGTCCCCATCGGCGCTTACCCGCATGCGCCCGGCCCCAGGCTCGGCGGCCGGCTGCGCGCTTCAGCGCAAACGCCCGACGTAGCGCTGCTCGATCGGTGCCGCACGCCGATGGGCCAGCGCACTGGGCGCAGACAAAGCCACCTCTTCGGCCGCCGGGGGTTTGGGTCGCGCACCGGGCACCGCACGTTCGAGCTTGTCAGCCCAGGCCTGCAGTTCGGCATCGGCCTGCGCGCGGCACAGGCGGACGATCTCTTGGGCGTAGCTCGCGTCGACGGCCATCCACTCGGTGTCTGTCACGCGCCCCAATTTGCGGCGCAACAGCACATGCAAGTGCGCGGCAATGGCCAGACGATCATTTTCCGAAGGGCTTGCGTTCACGCTCGGACTCCTGCATGGGGATACGCCCACCCTGTCTAGCAAGCGGCGCGCCAGCCCCCTTCAGGCACCAGCCCCCCCCGCCGGGCACCTGCCCGGCGCCCTGGGCATCAGCGCCGGTCCATCGGGCAGGTGTTCACGCCCAGCAGGCTGTACAGCGGACACACCCGGAACAAGCCCGTCAACAAGGGCACCACGCCGATGTAGCCCCACAGCCCCACGGTGTTCGTCGCCGCCAAGGCGATCAACACCAATCCCACGGCGATCCGCGCGATGCGGTCGATCCCGCCTACATTGGCTTTCATGCGGCACGCTCCTTTACACCCTGCCGAGGGTGTTCCTTGGACGAAGGCTTTCAGTGTGCCCGGCGCTTCGCGGCGAACCTTGATCGACGTCAAAACCGGCTGCTGCCAGACGGAATGCACACCGCGCCGCGGGGCTGGGGCTCGCCCTGCCCCACAGATCCGCCGGCTCTGTTTACATTTAAAGGCACAAGCCAGCTGTTCGTTCACTCATTGCGCCTTGAGCCCCCGTCCCGCCAGTCCTGCCCCCTCGATGACGGCCGAGGCTTTGCTGGCGGCCATCGAACAGGTACAGCGGCAATTCATTGAAGAAGCCAATCTGCGCTGCGCCTTCGATCGCTTGCTGGAGGTCTTGTTGCGCATGACCGACAGCGGGTATGGCTTCATCGGCGAGCTCTGGCACGAGCCGGGCCAGGCCACGCCCGCCTTGCGCATGCTGGCGATCTCCGATATCGCCTGGGACGACGCCTCGCGGCAGATGATGGCCTTGCATCACGAGGGCCGACTGGTCTTCCGCGCCCTCGACTCCCTGTTCGGGCGGGTGATCCAAAGCGGCCAGCCGGTGCTGTCCAACGATCCCCGCCAGGATCCGCGCTCGGGCGGGCTGCCGCCCGGGCACCGGGTGATGGACAACTTCCTGGGCCTGCCCTTCTTCCGCGGCGACGAACTGCTGGGCATGGTCGGCGTGGCCAACCGGCCCGGCGGCTACGACGATGGCCTCGTCCAGACCCTGCAACCGCTGCTGTCCACCTGCGCGGCACTGACCGTGGCCGCCCGCAGCGAGGCGGGCCGGCGCCAGGCCGAGGACGCCCTGCGCCTGAGCGAGGCGCGCTGGCAGTTCGCCCTGGAAAGCGCCGGCGACGGCGTGTGGGACTGGGACCACGAGCACGACCGCGTGTACTACTCGCGCGTGGGCCTGGCGGTGCTCGGCTATGCCGAGGGCGATGTCGGCCCCGGCATCGCCGACTGGGAGGCGCTGATCCATCCCGACGATCTGCCTGGCTGCCGCGCGGCGATCCGGCGCCACCTGCGCGGCGACGCCCCGATGATGCTCAGCCGGCACCGGGTGCGCGCGGCCGATGGCAGCTACCGCTGGGTGCTCCTGCGCGGCAAGGTGATCGACCGCGGGCCCGACGGCCGCGCCCGCCGCTCGGTGGGCATCATCACCGACATGAGCGCCACGTTGGCGCAGCAGGCAGCCACCGATGAGGCGCTGTCCAAGCTGCGCAAGCTTGCACGCCAGGCCCCCGGCGTGCTCTACCAGTTCCGGCTCCACCCGGACGCTCGCATGAGCTTCCCCTATGCCAGCGACAACTTCGAAGCCCTGTTCGGCGTGCCTCTGGCCGAGGTGCAAGACGATGTGATGAAGCTCATCGAGCGCGTGCACGACGAGGACCGCCCGGGCCTGATCGCGTCCATCTTCGAAGCCGGCGCTGGTGTGCAGCCCTGGATGTACGAGTTCCGCTACCTGCACCACGACGGCTCGGTGCGCTGGGTGCTGGGGCATTCGAGCCCGGAGCGCGAGGAGGACGGCAGCGTGCTCTTTCACGGCTTCCTCACCGACACCACCGAGCGCAAGCACATGCAGGCCGAACTGGCCCGGCTGGAGGACGCACGGCGCGCCCGCGCGGCGGCCGAGGCGGCCAATCGGGCCAAGACGCTCTTTCTGTCGCACATGAGCCATGAACTGCGCACCCCGCTCAATGCGGTGCTGGGTTTTGCGCAGCTCCTGCGCGACGACCCGGGCCTGAACCTGCCGCCGTCACGGCGCCAATGGGTGGAGCACATCCATGCGGCCGGCCAGCACCTGCTGGGCATGATCACCGACCTGCTCGACCTCACCCGCATCGAAGCCGGGGCCTTGCTGGTGCGCCGGGAGCTCGTGCCGCTGGACGATGTGCTCGACGAATGCCTGAGCATGCTGCGGCCCCAGGCCGGCGCGGCGCGCGTCCTGTTGCACGCCCCGCCCCCCGGCGGCCTGAGGGTGCAGGGCGACCGCCAGCGCCTGCGCCAGGTGCTGCTCAACCTGGTGGGCAATGCCATCAAGTACAACCAGCCCGGGGGCCAGGTCTGGGTGCACGCGCAGGCCGGGCCCCACCGCGTCACCGTGTCCGTGCGCGACACCGGGCCGGGCATCGCGCCCGAGCGCCTGGGCGAACTCTTCACCCCCTTCAACCGCCTGGGCCGTGAGCACGGTCGCATCGACGGCGCCGGTGTAGGCCTGGCGCTGTCCCAGGGCCTGGCCCGGTTGATGGATGGGGAGATCCGCGTGGACAGCCAGCCCGGCCAAGGCAGCACGTTCACCCTGGACTTGCCGACTGCGCCCTATCCTGAAAATTGATTCGATCAATTGGAATCAGAACTCCAACAGCGTCAGACTATTCAATAAGACGCATTCGCAACGGAGTTCCTCATGGTCAAGACTGTTTGTTTCGGTCTGATGCATTTGTCCATCGCCTTCGGGATCGGCTATGCGCTCACCGGCGACGTGGCCATTGCCGGGGCGATCAGCCTGCTGGAGCCGCTGGCCAATACCGTGGCCTTTTACTTCTTCGACCGCTACTGGGGTCATCCGGTGTGGGGAAGGCTATGCGGCTGTGCGGGCGCTCACTTTTCTCGCGGCCGCCAACCCGATAAGCTCTGCTCCCGCCCGGCACCGGCGCGCTGAGCCTAGGGGCCGCCCGCCCCCCTTGGCGGCGGCGGACCGAGACCGTCGCTGTCAGCCACTGACTGACGGCACGGTCGGGCGGACTCTGCTAAGGTCGGGCCAATGCATTGGCCTCAATGTAATGGGCGTCCGATCGCCCTCTTTCTCGATTTCGACGGCACGCTGGCCGACCTGGCCGCCCAGCCGCAGGACGTGCGCATCGAACCCGGCTTGGTGGAGCTGCTCGGCCGGCTGCACGAACAGCTCGACGGCGCGTTGGCCATCGTCACCGGCCGCCCGGTGGACGACATCGACCATTTCCTGGCCCCGCTGCGCCTGCCGGTGGCCGGCATCCACGGGGCCCAGGGCCGGCAGCCCGATGGCCGGCGCTGGCAACTGGCCGCCCCGGCGCTGGCCCCAGTCGAGGCGGCTGCGCGGGCCTTGCAGGCCGAGCACCCCGGCCTGCAGCTCGAACGCAAGGCGGTGGCCTTGGCCTTGCACTACCGTCATGCGCCCGAAGCGGCCGACGCCTGCCGGCAGCGCCTGGCCGAGCTGGTTGCCGCGCAGCCGGGGCTGGAGCTGCTGCACGGCAAGTGCGTGTTCGAGGTCAAGCCCGCGGGCGTCCACAAGGGCCATGCGATCGAGCGCTTCCTGGCCGAACGGCCCTTTGCCGGCCGCGAGCCCGCCTTCGCGGGCGATGACCTCACCGACGAGGCCGGCTTCGAGACCGTGCTGCGCCTGGGCGGCCAGGCCTGCAAGGTCGGCGAGGGTCCGAGCTGCGCCCCACGGCGCCTGGCCGGCCCGGCCGAGCTGCACCAGGCCCTGGCCCAGTGGTCGCGGCACCTGGCGGGCCGCACCGAAGGGAGCGCGGCATGAAGGGATTCGCCCCCCCGGCCCCGCCCTCGCTGCGCCTGGGGGTGATCGGCAACTGCGCCTACAGCGCGCTGATCGACGAACGCGCCCGCATGGTGTGGTGCTGCCTGCCCCGCTTCGACGGCGACCCGGTGTTCAACGCCCTGCTCGACCCCTCCGAGCGCGGCAGCGACTGGGCCTTCGAACTCGAGGATTTCGCCTCAGCCGAGCAGGCCTATGTGCCCAACACGGCGATTCTGCGCACCGTGCTCACCGACACGCACGGCCAGCGCCTGGAGATCACCGACTTCGCGCCGCGCTTCCAGTCGCGCTCGCGCTATTTCCGGCCGATGACGATGGTGCGCCGTGTGCGCCCCCTGGTCGGCGCGCCGCGCCTGCGCGTGCGCCTGAACCCGCGCTTCGACTGGGGCCGGCGCTCGCCCGCGCTCACCCAGGGCAGCAACCACCTGCGCTTCGTGGGCGACAGCCTGACGCTGCGCCTGAACACCGACGCCCCGTTGTCCTACGTGCTGTCGCAGCAGCCCTTCGTCGTCACGCGCGAATACAACTTCCTGCTGGGCCCCGACGAGACCCTGGCCGAGGGCATTGGTGACACCGCACGCCATTTCGAGCAGGAGACCGCCGCCTACTGGCGCCACTGGAGCCAGCGCCTGCACATCCCGCTGGAGTGGCAGGACGCGGTGATCCGCGCGGCCATCACGCTCAAGCTTTCACTGTTCGAGGACACCGGCGCCATCGTTGCCGCGATGACCACCAGCATCCCCGAGGCGCCGCACAGCGGCCGCAACTGGGACTACCGCTACTGCTGGCTGCGCGATGCCTTTTTCGTCGTGCGCGCGCTCAACAGCCTGTCCGAGGTGGGCACACTGGAAGACTACCTGCGCTGGCTGTCCAATGTCGTCGCGCAGGCCCGCGGCGGACACATCCAGCCGCTGTTCGGCGTGGGCCTGGAACGCGAGCTGCCCGAGTCGCTGCTGGACCACCTGCCCGGCTATCGCGGCATGGGCCCGGTGCGCGTGGGCAACCAGGCGGCCGAACACTTCCAGCACGACGTCTACGGCAACGTGGTGCTGGGCGCCGCCCAGGCCTTCCACGATGCACGCTTGCTGCACCGTGCCGGGCGGGCCGAGTTCGAGCACCTCGAAGCGGTGGGCGAGCAGGCCGTGCGCGTGTTCGACCAGCCCGACGCCGGCATGTGGGAGCTGCGCACCCGTGCCCGCGTCCACACCTCCTCGGCGCTGATGTGCTGGGCCGCCTGCGACCGCCTGGCCAAGATCGCCCTGACGCTCGGGCTCAGCGATCGCGCGGGCTACTGGTCTATGCACGCGAAGCGCCTGCGCGAGCGCATCCTGGCCGAAAGCTGGAGCGAGCAGCGACAGGCTTTCGTCGAGAGCTTCGGCGGACGCGACCTGGACGCCAGCGTGCTGCTGATGGCCGAAGTGAACTTCATCGACCCGAAAGACCCGCGCTTCATCGCCACCGTCGATGCGCTGGAAAAGCACCTGTGCGACGGCCCCTACATGCGCCGCTACGAAGCGGCCGACGACTTCGGCAAACCCGAGACCGCCTTCAACATCTGCAGCTTCTGGCGCATCGACGCGCTGGCGCGCATCGGCCGCAAGCCGCAGGCCCGCGAGATCTTCGAGGCCTTGCTGGCCACGCGCAACCCCCTGGGCCTGATGTCGGAGGACACCCACCCGCACACCGGCGAGCTCTGGGGCAATTACCCACAGACCTATTCGATGGTGGGCATCATCAACGGCGCGGTGCGCCTGTCCGCGCCCTGGGACAGTGTCGTATGAGCCGCCTCGTGGTCGTGTCCAACCGCGTGGCCGACCCGCGCAAGAGCGCCGCCGGCGGCCTGGCCGTGGCGCTGGGAGAGGCCCTGAACGACACCGGCGGTCTGTGGTTCGGCTGGAGCGGGAAGATCGTCGAGCCTGGCCAGCCCGAGGGCCGCGGCCCGCAACTGCAGCGCGCGGGCCGCGTCACGCTGGCCACGGTGGACCTCTCGCGCGAAGACCATGACAGTTACTACCTGGGCTACAGCAACGGCGTGCTCTGGCCGGTGTTCCACTACCGGCTCGACCTGGCCGACTTCGACGCGGGCTACATCGCCGGCTACCGGCGCGTGAACCGGCTGTTCGCGGGCAAGCTGATGTCGCTGCTGCAGCCCGACGACCTGATCTGGGTGCACGACTACCACCTCATCCCGCTGGCGGCCGAGCTGCGCGCGATGGGCTGCACGCAACGCATCGGCTTTTTCCTGCACATCCCGCTGCCGCCGCCGCAGATCCTGGCGGCCATCCCGCAGCACGAATGGCTCATCCGCGCCCTGTTCGCCTACGACCTGGTGGGCTTCCAATCCACCATCGACGTGCAGCACTTCTCGCGCTATGTGCGCAACGAGGCCGATGCCCAGGTGCTGGGCGAGGACCGCTACCGCGCCTTCGGCCGCACCACGATGGCCCAGGCCTTTCCCATCGGCATCGACGTGGACGAGTTCATGCGCCTGGCCCATGCCCGCGAGGCCTGCGAGACCTATGACACCATGCGCGAGCAGTACTCGCGCCGGCGGCTGCTGATCGGCGTGGACCGCCTCGACTACTCCAAGGGCATCCCGCACCGTGTGCGCGCCTTTCGCGAGCTGCTCCAGCACTACCCCGAGAACCGCCACAGCGCCACGCTGATCCAGATCGCCTCGCCCACGCGCGAAAGCGTGGACGCCTATGCCGACATCCGCCAGGAGCTCGAAGGCCTGTGCGGCGCGATCAACGGCGACTTCGGCGACCTCGACTGGATGCCGGTGCGCTACATCCACCGCACCGTGGCGCGCAAGCGCATCCCCGGCCTGTGCCGCGCGGCCGACGTGGGCCTGGTCACGCCGCTGCGCGACGGCATGAACCTCGTGGCCAAGGAGTACATCGCCGCACAGAACCCGGACGACCCCGGCGTGCTGGTGCTCTCGCGCTTTGCCGGTGCGGCCGAGCAATTGAAGGAGGCGCTGCTGGTGAACCCCTACGACGTGCACGGCACGGCGCAGGCCGTCCAGCAGGCGCTGCGCATGCCGCTGGAAGAGCGCCAGCGCCGCCATCAGGCCCTGCTGGCGCGCATCCGCGAGCACGACGTGCACTGGTGGCGCCGCCGTTTCCTCGACACCCTCGCCCAGGCTGGCGACTGACCCTCATGGAAAGGAGTGTTCCCGCATGCAAGAAGACCTGATCGCCGCTGCCGGCGCCCTGTGGAGCAGCCTCGGGGACTACACAGCGATCGCGGTGCGGATCACGGTCATCGCCCTCGTGGCCTGGATCGTCGTGGGGCTGCTGCACCGGGCCATCCGGCTCTTCCGCGAGCGCCTGACCGCCCGCATCGACGACCGCGAGGCCGTCAAGCGTGCGCAGACCCTGGGCCGGGTGTGCCGCTACATCGTCAGCGTGGTCGTCACGCTCGTGGCCTCGATGCTCATCCTGTCGGAGCTCGGCGTGTCGGTCGCCCCCATCCTTGGCGCCGCCGGCGTGGTGGGCCTGGCCGTCGGCTTTGGCGCACAAAGCCTGGTGAAGGACTATTTCACCGGCTTCTTCATCCTGCTGGAGAACCAGATCCGCCAGGGCGACGTGGTGCAGCTGGGCAGCCATGCCGGCGTGGTCGAGGAAGTGACGCTGCGCTTCGTGCAACTGCGCGACTACAGCGGCAACGTGCATTTCATCCCCAACGGCACCATCTCGGTCGTCACCAACATGACACGCGGCTACGCCAACGCGGTGATGGACATCGGCGTGGCCTACCGCGAGGATGTGGACCAGGTCATGGCCGTCATGCACGAGGTGGCCAAGCAGATGCGCCAGGACGAGACCTACGGCCCGCGCATCCTGGGCGAGCTGGAGATGGCCGGCGTGGAGCAGTGGGCCGACTCGGCGGTGGTGATCCGCTGCCGCCTGCGCTGCGCGCCGATCGAGCAATGGGGGGTGCGCCGCGAATACCTGCGCCGCCTGAAGAAAGCCTTCGACGAAGCCGGCATCGAGATCCCCTACCCGCACCTCACCGTCTATGCAGGCCAGGCCAAGGACGGCAGCGCCCCCGCCTTTGCGGTGCAGGCCCAAGTGGTGAGCGCCCCGGCCACGGCCGGGGGATGAGCGCCGCGGCGGCACATCCGCCCGCAGCCCTCACCAACGCGTGTCGGACGGGAACAGGTAGGCGTCCTCGTGCACCAGCAGCGGCGCCTGCGCGGCCACAGCGAAGGCTTTGTCGTCCAGCGCCAGACCGAGGCGGCGGACCTGGCCCTCCAGCGCGCACAGCCGCGCCTCCAGCGCCAGCAGCCAGGCCGAGGGCCGCGCCGGAAACAGCGAGGACAGCGCGAACAAGCGCTGGCCCCAGGGCAGTCGGGGCGCCTGGGCGTCGTACAGCACACGCCAGGCCCGCGCCAGCTCATCGGCGTCGACGGCCCACTGGCCCAGCGTCTGCCGGCTCAGGGGCGACGACGAGGCACTCGACGGGAGCGTTGTCATTGTTCTTCAGGCCATCGGGCCGCGCACCACAAAGCCCTCCATTGTCGGCATCGGTCTGCGGCATTCACTCGGGTTTACCCCCCCTCCCCCCCCCCCTTTGGTGGGAGCGCCGCAGCAGGACTCACGGTCCGGCCCGGGCAACCCTGCGCCGGTGATGGGGGTCGGCACCGCCTAAAATAGGAGGTTTGCCCGCGTGGCCGGCATTGCGCTGCGTGGTGCCGGGCCCGGCGCCGGCGATGCCGCGGAGACCCTCCATGCTCTACCCCCAGGAATTCGACGTCATCGTCGTCGGTGGCGGCCATGCCGGCACCGAGGCGGCACTGGCGGCCGCCCGCATGGGCTGCACCACCCTGCTGCTGACCCACAACATCGAGACGCTGGGCCAGATGAGCTGCAACCCGTCCATCGGCGGCATCGGCAAGGGCCACCTGGTCAAGGAGATCGATGCCCTGGGCGGGGCGATGGCCGCGGCCACCGACGAGGCCGGCATCCAGTTCCGCATCCTCAACAGCTCCAAGGGCCCGGCCGTGCGCGCCACCCGCGCCCAGGCCGACCGCGTACTGTACAAGGCCGCCATCCGCCGCCGGCTGGAGAACCAGCCGAACCTCTGGCTCTTCCAGCAGGCCGTCGACGACCTGATGGTCGAAGGCGACCGCGTGGTGGGCGCGGTGACGCAAGTGGGCGTGCGCTTTCGCAGCCGCACCGTGGTGCTCACGGCCGGCACCTTCCTGGACGGCCGCATCCATGTGGGCCTGCAGAACTACAGCGCCGGCCGTGCCGGTGACCCGCCGGCCGTGTCGCTGTCGGCCCGGCTCAAGGAGCTGAAGCTGCCGCAAGGGCGCCTGAAGACGGGCACGCCGCCGCGCATCGACGGCCGCACCATCGATTTTTCGAAGCTCACCGAACAGCCCGGCGACCTCGACCCCGTGCCGGTGTTCAGCTTCCTGGGCGATGCCTCGCAGCACCCGCGTCAGGTGCCGTGCTGGATCACCCACACCAACGAACGCACCCACGAGATCATCCGCTCGGGCTTCGATCGCAGCCCGATGTTCACCGGCATCATCGAGGGCGTGGGCCCGCGCTATTGCCCGAGCATCGAGGACAAGATCAACCGCTTCGCCGACAAGACCTCCCACCAGATCTTTCTGGAACCGGAGGGCCTCACGACGAACGAGTTCTACCCCAACGGCATCTCGACCTCCCTGCCTTTCGACATCCAGCTCGCCGCCGTGCGCTCGATGCCGGGACTGGAGAACGCCCACATCCTGCGGCCGGGCTATGCGATCGAGTACGACTATTTCGACCCGCGTGAGCTGAAGCCCAGCTTCGAGACCCGCGCCATCCGCGGGCTCTTTTTCGCCGGCCAGATCAACGGCACTACCGGCTATGAGGAAGCGGCCGCCCAGGGCCTGTTCGCCGGCATCAATGCCGCGCTGCAGGTGCAAGGCCGCGAGCCCTGGTTGCCGCGCCGTGACCAGGCCTACCTGGGGGTGCTGGTCGATGACCTCATCACCAAGGGTGTGTCTGAGCCCTACCGCATGTTCACCAGCCGGGCCGAGTTCCGCCTGCAACTGCGCGAGGACAACGCCGACCTGCGCCTGACCGAGATCGGCCGACAGCTTGGGCTGGTGGACGATGCGCGGTGGGCAGCCTTCAACCGCAAGCGGGATGCCGTTTCACGTGAAACCGAACGTTTGAAGTCCACCTGGGTCAACCCCCAGATCCTGCCCGCCGCCGACGCCGAACGCTTGCTTGGCAAAGCCTTGGAGCATGAGTACAACCTCAGCGACCTGCTGCGCCGCCCCGGTGTCCGCTACGACACCTTGGCCGAGCTGACCGCGATCGCCAAACCCGAGGCCGGTGTTTCACGTGAAACGCTCCGCGCCGAGCTGGGCAGGACCCTGGCCGATGCCGTGATCGAGCAGGTGGAGATCAGCATCAAGTACGCCGGCTACATCGACAAGCAGAACGAGGAGGTGCAGCGCGCCCTGGCCTACGAGCACCTCAAGCTGCCGGCCGATCTGGACTATTCGCAGGTGACGGCTCTGAGCCACGAGGTGAGGCAGAAGCTGAGCCAGCACCGGCCGGAAACCCTGGGCCAGGCGTCCCGGATCTCGGGGATCACGCCGGCGGCGATTTCGCTGTTGCTGATTCACCTGAAGAAGGGACGGTTCAAGGGGTTTGGGGAGGAGCGGGCCGCCTGAGGGTCGAGCCCGCTTTTCGGTACTTCTGCGGCCATTCACCATGCCGGGTCCCGCCCCGGCGGGCGGGTAACTTTCCCCTGTGGGCCCAGACGAAAGTCACCAAAGAAGAGGACCTCAGATACACAAACCATGCGGTCCGTTCTGCGTGCTTCGGACGCACAGTCCGGTGGGCGGTTGGTCACCGCCATGGCAGATCGAAGCCTTGCACGTCCAAGCCCCTCCCAAGCGCTCTGCGGACCCAAGCCGCCTCGTCGGCGATCAGCCGCCCGTCGGACCGCGTGTCCGAAGCTCAACGGTCGACATCGAATGGTGTTGCATTCAGGCCCTTTGCTTTGGTGACTTTCATTTGGGCCAGCAAATGAAAGTTACCCGGCTGCCGGGCCGGGACCCGGCAATGCTGAGAGGCAACCACGGCCCCATCCGGCGCACATCAGGCACACTCACAAACCAAATGAAAACCGCCCTCCAATCCGGCCTCACCCAGCTCGGCCTCCCTCTGGGCCCGACACAGGTCGACCGCCTCCTCGCCTACCAGGCGCTCATCGCCAAGTGGAACCGCGTCTACAACCTCACCGCCGTCCGCAGCCCCGAGGAGATGTTGACCCACCACCTCCTCGACAGCCTCGCGGTGATCCCCGCGCTCATCGCCCGTTTCGCTGAGCGCCCTTTCAAGCTGCTCGATGTTGGCGCCGGCGCCGGCCTGCCGGGCGTGGTGATCGCCATCGCCCTGCCCCAGGCCCAGGTCACCTGCGTGGACACGGTCGCCAAGAAGGCGAGCTTCATCCAGCAGGTCGCCGCCGAGCTCGGCCTGAAGAATCTGCGGGCCGAGCACGCCAGGGTCGAGGCACTGCCACCGCAACAGGCAGACGTCGTTACCTCGCGGGCCTTCGCCTCCCTGGCCGACTTCGTCTCCCTGACCCGATCGCACCTCGGACCGGCAGGCGTCTGGATGGCGATGAAGGGCAAGGCTCCAGAGGCGGAGGCCGCTGAGCTGCCCGATGATGTGGCGGTGTTTCACGTGGAACCTTTGACGGTTCCAGGCCTGGACGCCGAGCGCTGCCTGGTCTGGATGCGCCCCACACAGGAGTCGCCATGAAGTCCTTCCCTCGCCTGCCAGCCAAGGCCTCTCTCGCCGCCCTGCTGACCGCCCTGACGCTGGTCACCCCCAGCCTGCTGGCCCAACCCGCGCAGCTGACCCCGGTGCCGAGCGTGGACCTGAACCGCTACCTCGGCACGTGGTACCAGGTGGCCCTCTACCCCAACCGCTTCCAGGCCCAGTGCGCGGCCGACACCGCCGCCACCTACACCGCCCTGCCCGACAACCGGCTGCAGGTGCTCAACCGCTGCCGCCAGGCCAGCGGCGAGGTGGACCAGGCCCTGGGGGTGGCACGCGTGACCAGCCCCTCCACCCTCAAGGTGCGCTTCGCTCCGGCCTGGCTGTCCTGGCTGCCCTTCGTCTGGGGCGACTACTGGGTGATCCAGCTGGCCGACGACTACCGCTACGCCGTGGTGTCCGAGCCGCAGCGCGAATACCTGTGGGTGCTGTCGCGCAGCCCTCGGTTGGCGCCCGACGACGAACAGCGCATCCGGGCTCAACTCGTTGCCCAGGGCTTCGACCTGCAACGCCTGCAGAATCACCCCCAGACGCAACCCCTGGACCCCTGACGCACAGGAGCCCCTGATGTTCGGCATCTCCGACTTCGGCGCCTACTGCGCCGCCATCCTCGTCTTCCTGGCCCTGCCCGGCCCAGGCACCTTCGCGCTGCTCACCGCCACCGGCAAGGGCGGCTTCCGCGCCGGCGCTGCCGCCACCGCCGGGCTGATCGTGGGCGACCAGATCCTGCTGTGGCTGGCCGTGGCCGGCGTGGCCGCCCTGCTGGCCACCCATCCCACCCTCTTCCAGGCCGTGCAGTACGCCGGCGCCGCCTACCTGTGCTGGATCGGCCTCAAGCTCTTGCGCGCCCGGGACGGCGCGACGCCCGTCGTGCAGATGGAAACCGGCCGCTACTTCCGCCAGGCCACGCTGATCACCGTGCTCAATCCCAAGGCCATCGTCTTCTACATGGCCTTCTTCCCGCTGTTCATCGACCCGGCCCGCCACCAGGGCGTGGTCACCTTCGCTGCAATGGCCGTCACGATCGCGGCGCTCACCGCCCTCTACTGCCTGAGCCTGTGCGCCTTCGCCCACGCCATCGCCGCCAAAGTGCGCGCCCACCGGCGGGTGGCGACATGGCTGGAGCGCCTCGCCGGTGTCTTCCTGATCGGCTTTGGCATCCGACTGACGACGAACTGAGCTTGACGCCCACCTCCGCCCATAGGACAATCCAACCAGTTGTTTCAACCAGTTGAATTGATGTCTGTCACCATCGGCGCCTTCGAAGCCAAGACCCATCTGTCGGCCCTGCTGGATCGGGTCGAACACGGCGAGGAGGTCGTGATCACCAAGCACGGCCGACCCGTGGCACGTCTGCTGCCCGTTCAGTCCACGTCCCACCCCCCAGCCGCGGGCCAGGACCTGCTGGAGCGCATGCGTGAACAGCGTGCCGGACGACGCCTGGGCATGGATTGGCGCGTGCTACGCGACGAGGGCCGCAAGGGATGAGCCCCGTGGTGCTCGATGCCTCCAGCGCCCTCACCTGGTGTTTCGAGGACGAAGCCAGCGAGGCCGGCGATCGCCTTTTCCGCCGCGTGCAGGACCACGGCGCCGTCGTGCCTGCGCTGTGGCACCTGGAGATCGGCAACATCGTGCTCAGCGCCGAACGCCGCCGCCGCCTGACACAAACCGAGGTGGAGGCCTACCTCGACCTGCTCAGACAGTTGCGCATCGACACCGACGCCGCCCCGCCCGAGCGGGCCCGCGCCGACACACTGCACCTGGCCCGCGAACACGCCCTCTCCGTCTACGACGCCAGCTACCTCGACCTCGCGATGCGCCGCCGCCTGCCGCTGGCCACGCTGGACACCGCCTTGCAACGCGCCGCCCGTGCCGTGGGCGTCGAACTCATCGAACTCTGAGCCTGCACAAGCCCTGCCCATGGCCAAGATCTTCTGCATTGCCAACCAAAAAGGCGGCGTCGGCAAGACGACCACCGCCGTCAACCTCGCCGCCGGCCTGGCCAAGGTCGGCCAGCGCGTGCTGCTGGTCGACCTCGACCCCCAGGGCAATGCCACGATGGGCTCGGGCGTGGACAAGCGCACCCTGCCCTTGTCGGTGTACGACGTGCTGCTCGAATCCGCCTCGGTGGCCGAGGCCCGCGCGCGCTCCGAACTGGGCGGCTATGACGTGCTCGGCGCCAACCGCGAGCTGGCCGGCGCCGAGGTCGAGCTGGTCGATCTGGAGCGCCGCGACCGCCGGCTCAAAGGCGCGCTGGCCGCCGCCGATGCCGACTACGACTTCGTGCTGATCGACTGCCCGCCCTCGCTGTCGATGCTCACGCTCAACGGCCTGGTCAGCGCCCATGGCGTGATCGTGCCGATGCAGTGCGAGTACTTCGCGCTGGAGGGGCTCACCGACCTGGTCAACACCATCAAGCAGGTGCATGCCAACCTGAATGCCGATCTGAAGATCATCGGCTTGCTGCGCGTGATGTACGACCCGCGCATCACGCTGCAAAGCCAGGTGAGCGAACAGCTCAAGCAGCACTTTGCCGACAAGGTGTTCAACACCGTGATCCCGCGCAACGTGCGCCTGGCCGAGGCGCCGAGCTATGGCCAGCCCGGCGTGGTGTTCGACCCGGCCTCGCGCGGGGCCCAGGCCTATGTGGAGTTCGCGCGCGAGATGGTCGCGCGCATCGCCACGATGTGAGCCCTGTACCATCCCGGCCCATGACCCTGCGTGTCCTGCTCCTGCCCGGCTGGCTCGATTCCGGCCCCGACCACTGGCAAAGCCGCTGGGAAGCCCTGTACGGGGACACGCGCGTGGAACAGGCCGACTGGGAATGGCCCCGGCGCGGCGACTGGATGGCCCGGCTGGAGGAGGTGCTCCGGGCCGACGCCAGCCCCGCGCTGCTGGCAGCCCACAGCCTGGGCTGCCAGCTCGTGGCGGCCTGGGCGGCGCATTCGCGCATCACCGACCGCGTGGCCGGGGCGCTGCTGGTGGCCCCGCCCGACACCGAGCGCGAGAGCACCCCGCCGCAGCTGCACAACTGGCGCCCCATCGTGCGCGAGCGCCTGCCTTTTCCTGCCACCGTGCTCATCAGCACCGACGACCCCTATTGCAGCGCTGAACGCGCTGCCGAGATGGCCCAGCAATGGGGCGCGCAGCTCGTGAGCCTGGGCCCGAGGGGCCACCTCAACCACGCATCCGGCCTGGGCGACTGGCCCGAGGGCCGCGCCTGGCTCGACGCGCTGCGCCCCACCCCCTCTTCCGTTTCCTGAACCCCCGCCCATGGTCACGAAAAAACCCAAAGGCCTCGGCCTCGGCCTCGAAGCCCTGCTGGGCCCCAAGGTGAACGACAGCCCGGCCGCCGCATCGGCCGACGGCACGCCCTCGACGCTCAAGCTCTCCCAGCTGCAGCCCGGCAAGTACCAGCCGCGCACGCGCATGGACGAAGGCTCGCTGTACGAGCTGGCCGAAAGCATCAAGGCCCAGGGCATCATGCAGCCGATCCTGGTCCGCCCCTTGGGCTCGCCCAACGACCCCGGCGGAGCCCCCCGCTACGAGATCATCGCCGGCGAACGCCGCTTCCGTGCCGCCCAGCTCGCGGGCCTGAACGAGGTGCCGGTGCTGGTCAAGACCGTGCCCGACGAAGCCGCCGCCGCGATGGCGCTGATCGAGAACATCCAGCGCGAGGACCTCAACCCGCTGGAGGAGGCCCAGGGCCTGCAACGCCTGATCCACGAATTCGGACTCACCCATGAACAAGCGGCCCAGGCCGTGGGCCGCTCGCGCAGCGCCGCCTCCAACCTGCTGCGCCTGCTCCAACTGGCCGAGCCGGTGCAACAGATGCTGATGGCCGGCGACCTCGACATGGGCCATGCCCGCGCGCTGCTGCCGCTGGCGCCCGCCCAGCAGATCCTCAGCGCCCACGAGATCGCCGCGAAGAAGCTCAGCGTGCGCGAGGCCGAGAAGCTCGTCGCCCGGGCCACCCACACCCGGCAGACGCCGCTGCTGCGGGTGAAGCAAGACAAGCCGCGCGACCTGCTGCGCATCGAGGAACAGCTCTCCGACCACCTCACCGCCGCCGTCGAGATCCGGGTGAAGAAACGCACCAAGCGCGGCGAACAGGGCGAGGTGGCGATCGCCTTCGGCTCGCTCGACGAGCTCAACGGCCTGCTCGAGAAGCTGGGGCTGCAGCAAGGCTGACCCCCCCCCGGGCGCCGGCATGAACCGCCACATCACGCTGCGCCAGTTCCGCTACTTCCTACTTCATATCGCGGTGGCGGAATCCTCCTCGGTGGCCGCGACCTCGCGCATGCTCTACATCGCGCAGTCGGCTATCACCAAGTCCATCCTCGAGCTGGAAGATGCGCTGGGCGTGAGTCTGTTCGAGCGCAGCCCCAGGGCATGGTGCTCACGCCCGACGGCCACCGCGTCCTCGCCAGTGCGCGCAAGGTGCTCTCAGCCGTGGCCGACGCGACCCGGGCTGCACCGCGCCAAGCCCTCGCCGCTGTCTGGGCCGCTGGCCATCGGCGTGACCACATCGAGAACCTGATACGCCCCGTGTGGGCGCGCCACCCGCTCAACCCGAGGATGATGCTCAAGACACCTCGGCCAGCCAGCGCTCCAGCGCTTCGGGGTAGGCCTGCCCCGGCTCCAGGCGCCAGCGCCGGCCAGCGCGCGCCGCATCTCGGCCAGCCGCTCGGTAGCGCGTTCCAGCACCGCTGCCGGACCCTGTGCAGCCGCCACCGCGGCCCAGCCCTGCAGCAGCCCCTGCACCTCATTCAGCTCGCCCACGGGGTCGCCCACCGTGGCCGACGACGCCCGGGTGGGGTACTCGGCCAGCAGTTCGAGCAGCACCTGGGCCAACTCCTGGTCATAGCGGTGGCGGTTCATACGCAACGCCACCGACAGCCGCAGCTCGGGGTCGGTCGCGCCGCGCCCATGCATCGCCGTCACCACCTCGGCCAGCGAGAGGACGCGCCCCAGCGGGCTCATCTTCTCAGCGCTCAGGCCCCGCGGGTAGCCGCCACCATCAAGCTGCTCGTGGTGCTCGAGGATGGCGCTGACCACCTCGCGCGGATACTCGTGGTGGCGCTCCACCAGCATGGCCGAGGCCAGCGGGTGGGCATAGAGCTGGCGGCGCTGCTCGGCGAGGTCAGCACCGGCCGCTTCTCACCCAGCTCCGTCACCGCCCGCACGTAGTGGCGGGCATCCAGCATCGCCTCACTCATCGCAACGCACCAGCCACAGGTCGCAGGGCGATTCCAGCGCGAGGTGCAGGCACACGCTGCCCAGCACCACGCGCTCCAGGGTGGACCGGCTGCCCGCCGACAAGGCGATGAGGTCAACCCCGAGCGCTTCCGCCTGGGCGGCAATCACTGCCGGCGGGTAGCCGTGCACCACCTTGCACACCCCCGGCAGGTCGCTGTGGCCCACTTCGCGAGCCAGCGACTGCAGGGCCAGCTGCAACTCCGCCTGGGCACGACGATGCAACTCGTCCAGCCGGGTGGCCTCCACGCCCGCATAAGCCAGCTTGTTCTCGTAGGGCAGCTCGTAGGCGTGCAGCAGAACCGAATCCACCGTCGGCAGCAGCCGGCGCAGGCGCCGCACCGCCTTGCGAGACTCCGGCCCCAGGTCGGTGGGCAGCAGCATGCGCTCGTAGTGGCGTCCGCCGTACTCCCGCACCAGCAGCAGGTCGCAGGCAACGCTGTGCAGCAAGCGCTCGGCCGTGCTGCCCAGCACCGCCTCGGCCAGCCCGTGTTCGCCCCGGGCGCCGATCACGACGAGCTGGGCCCCGCAGCCGGCCGCCTCGGCAGCCACCGCGGCCGCCGCCCGGCCCACCACCAGCCGGGTCGCCACGGCGCCGCCCAGTTCCTCCGCGCCCACCGCCTGCGCCGTCGCCTGCAGCCGGGTCTGCGCGGACTGCTGCAAGGCTTGTGCGTCAACTCCCGACATACCGGGCACCCAGGCTTGCAGCTGGCGCCACACCTCCCCGAGCACCGGCGGCTCATGCACATGCACCAGCACAAGCGGGGCACCGAGTTCGCGAGCGATGTGCGCAGCGCGGCCCACCGCCTGGTCGGCCGCCGGAGAGAAATCGGTCGCCGCCAGCACCGGCGGCACGGCCGTCGTGTTCATGCGGCTTCCTCCTTGGGGATGGGCATGGCCGCCAGGTCCTCGACCAGGCGCTCGGCGGTGAGGTCGGCGGCATCCCAGTAGGGCATGAGGATGCGGTCGACACCCGCCTGGCGCAAGCGGGCGGCGTCGCGTTCATTGTGGGCTGCGGCCGCCACCGGGACGTGAATGCCCCGCGCACGCAGCGCCTTGAACAGCGCCACGTTCAGTTCGGCCTCGCGCATCGTGCTCACCACCCAGCGCGCCTCGCGCAGCGGCAAGGTGTCGAGGAATTCACCGTCCTCGGCGTCACCAAAGACCACCGGCAACTCGGGCCGCTGGGCCTGCTGAACCACCTCGGGGTCGAAGTCCACGCCCAGCACCGACACCTGCGCTTCCAGCAGCCGACGCGCCAGGCGGCGGCCGTAGCGCCCCAGTCCGAACAGCACCACCTGGGCGGGCGCCCCGTCCAGCGGCTGGCCTTCCAGGGCCAGTTCACGCTCCGGCCGGCGCCGCTCGAAGACGCCCAGCCAAGGGGCCAGGCGCTGGTAGAGGGCCTGCGAGTACAGGATCATGTAGGTGGACAGGCCGATGGTCACCAGGCCCACCATCGTCACCAGGCTCAGCGCCTCGTTGTTCACATGCCCGAGGCCGATGCCCATGGCCACGAAGATGATGGAGAACTCGCTGATCTGCGCCACCGTCAGGCCGGCCAGGAAACCCGTGCGCTTGCGATAGCCCATCCAGCCCATGATGGCCATCACGATGAGCGGATTGCCCACCAGCACGAAGACCGACAGCACCACCGTCTCGGGGATCTGCGCGCCCAGGGCGCTCAGGTCGAGCTTGGCGCCCAGGTCGATGAAGAAGAAGAGCAGCAGGAAATCACGCAGCGGCGTGAGCCGGCTCGACAAGGCCTCGCGGTAGGCGTTCGACGCCAGCGAGAAGCCCGCCAGGAAGGCGCCGATCTCCTTGCTGAAGCCCAGCGCCTCGCCCGCCGCCGCAAAGCCGGTGCCCCAGGCCACGGCAAACAGCAGCAGCAGCTCCTGCGAGGCGGCAATGCGCGGCATCAGGCGCGGCAGCACGTAGCGCATCAGCACGGCCACCACGGCCACGGCCGCTGCCACTTTCAGGCCGATCTCGCCCAGGGCCAGCCACCACACCTGGTCGCCGCCGGCGCGCTGGCTGCCCAGCACCATCATCGCGATCACCACCGCAATGTCCTGCACGATCAGGAAGCCCATCGCGATGCGCCCGTGCAGCGTGTCGATCTCGCGCTTGTCCGACAGCAGCTTGACGATGATGATCGTGCTCGAGAACGTGAGCGCCACCGCCACGTACAGCGCCGTCATCGTGTTCATGCCGAAGGCCAGCGCGATCAGGAAGCCGATCACGATGGTGAAGAAGAGCTGCCCCAGGCCGGTGGCCAGCGCCACCGCGCCGAGGTGGCGCACGAGCTGCAGGTCGAGCTTGAGGCCCACGACGAAGAGCAGCACCGTGATGCCGATCTGCGCGAGCAGGTCGATCTCGTCATGGGCACTGACCCAGCCCAGCAGGGCCGGGCTCACCGCGATGCCCAAAACGATGTAGGCCAGGATCAAGGGCTGGCGCAGCCGCAGCGCCACCAGGCCCACGCCGGCGGCCAGCAGCAGCAGTCCTGCGAACTCCTGGTAGATGCCCGTCATCGCCCTCCCCGGCCTGGCATGCAGGGCGAAGGCTACCGCAGGCGGGCCAGGGGCGCAGCACCGACCCCGCGTTGGGATCGGGCTTGCGCCAGATCAAGACCGAGCGAGGGCGCTCAGTACTTCACCATCCATGCCGCGTCACGGTGTAGTCCTCCAGCGCATACATGCTCATGTCCTTGCCATAGCCGCTGGAAAACTCAATATTGCTCGCCTGAGCCATCTTGTTTGTCGATAGATACGGGTTATCCCTAGTTTTTGCGCCGCAGCAGGGCGCCCGACGGGCCAGCGCACCCGCCCGGTGCCCCCCGGGGGACGCGGACCCGCCGCCCCGGGGGTCGCGTCACCCCTCCTGCGGCGCGGCCACCCCGCGCACCGCCCTGCCCAGGAGGCGGCGTGGCGGGTTGACGTCGCATACCCCGAGGAACTTTCCACACGAATGTCCTCTCCTGTCCACACAGCAGGGGGCCAGGTCGATGCGCCGTCTGGTGGGACCGGCCAATTGGGGGCACACTCATTGCAAGGGATCCGCCACAAATTGCGCCGGCTTTGTCCCCCTGTTCGAGGCTTGCTTTTGCCGCTTGTGGTTTCATGCTGGAAGCACAGACGCCAAACGCAAGCCCCGCTGCAGCGCCCAAGGCGCTGGGCGCCGAACCCAAGGAGGTGTCGATGGACGTCATCAGCAACTTCGCCGCACGCTACGAGCGCACCCGCGAAGAGGAATACACCCTCCAGGAGTACCTGGAGATCTGCCGGCGCGACCCCATGGCCTACGCCACCGCCGCCGAGCGCATGCTCGCGGCCATTGGCGAGCCGCAGATGGTGGACACGCGCAACGACCCCCGCCTGTCGCGCATCTTCGCGAACAAGGTCATCAAGCTGTACCCCGCCTTCCGCGAGTTCTACGGCATGGAAGACGCCATCGAGCAGGTGGTGAGCTACTTCCGCCATGCCGCGCAGGGCCTGGAGGAGAAAAAGCAGATCCTCTACCTGCTCGGCCCCGTGGGCGGTGGCAAGAGCTCGATTGCCGAGCGGCTCAAGCAGCTCATGGAGCACGTGCCCTTCTACGCCATCAAGGGCTCGCCGGTGAACGAATCCCCGCTGGGCCTGTTCGACCCTGACGAGGACGGCCCCATCCTCGAGAAGGAGTATGGCATCCCGCGCCGCTACCTGCAGCGCATCCTCTCGCCCTGGGCCGTGAAAAGGCTCGAGGAGTTCGGCGGCGACATCCGCCAGTTCAAGGTGGTCAAGCGCTATCCGAGCGTGCTCAAGCAGATCGCGATCGCCAAGACCGAACCGGGCGACGAGAACAACCAGGACATCTCCTCGCTGGTGGGCAAGGTCGACATCCGCAAACTCGAAACCTTTGCGCAGGACGACCCCGACGCCTACGCCTTCTCCGGCGGCCTGTGCCTGGCCAACCAGGGGCTGCTCGAGTTCGTCGAGATGTTCAAGGCGCCCATCAAGGTGCTGCACCCGCTGCTCACCGCCACCCAGGAGGGCAACTTCAAGGGCACCGAAGGCTTCGGCGCCATCCCCTTTGACGGCATCATCCTGGCGCACAGCAACGAAAGCGAATGGAAGGCCTTCCGCAACAACAAGAACAACGAGGCCTTTCTCGACCGCATCTACATCGTCAAGGTGCCTTACTGCCTGCGCGTGAGTGAGGAGATCAAGATCTACGAGAAGCTCATCCGCAACTCCTCGCTGGCCCAGGCGCCCTGCGCCCCCGGCACGCTGAAGATGATGGCGCAGTTCTCGGTGCTCACCCGCCTGAAGGAGCCGGAGAACTCCAGCATCTTCAGCAAGATGCAGGTCTATGACGGCGAAAGCCTCAAGGACACCGACCCCAAGGCCAAGTCCATCCAGGAGTACCGCGACTACGCCGGCGTCGACGAGGGCATGAGCGGCATCTCCACCCGCTTTGCCTTCAAGATCCTGTCCAAGGTGTTCAACTTCGATCCCGCCGAGGTGGCCGCCAACCCGGTGCACCTGATGTACGTGCTCGAGCAGCAGATCGAGCGCGAGCAGTTCCCCAAGGAGGTCGAGGAAAAGTACATCGCCTACATCAAGGAGCTGCTGGCGCCTCGCTATGCCGAATTCATCGGCAAGGAGATCCAGACGGCCTATCTCGAGAGCTACTCCGAGTACGGCCAGAACATCTTCGACCGCTACGTCACCTACGCCGACTACTGGATCCAGGACCAGGAATACCGCGACCCGGACACCGGCGAGATCTTCGACCGCGCCTCGCTGAACGCGGAGCTGGAGAAGATCGAGAAGCCCGCGGGCATCAGCAACCCCAAGGACTTCCGCAACGAGATCGTCAACTTCGTGCTGCGCGCGCGCGCCAACAACAACGGCAAGAACCCCAACTGGACCAGCTACGAGAAGCTGCGCACGGTGATCGAGAAGAAGATGTTCTCCAACACCGAGGAGTTGCTGCCGGTCATCAGCTTCAACGCCAAGTCCAGCGCCGACGAGCAGAAAAAGCACGAGGACTTCGTCAACCGCATGGTCCAGAAGGGCTACACGCCCAAGCAGGTGCGCCTGCTGTGCGAGTGGTACCTGCGCGTGCGCAAGAGTTCGTGAACCGGACGGCCCGAAAAACGGTCCAAACACCATCACGACACGAGGACAGCTTCATGCCCACCCTGCAGCAGATCATCGATCGACGCCTGTCGGGCAAGAACAAGTCCATCGGCAACCGCGAGCGTTTCCTGCGCCGCTACCGCCAACAGATCCGCGAGGCGGTGCGCAAGGCCGTCTCAGGCCGGGGCATCCGCAACCTCGAACAGGGCGAGGACATCATCCTGCCGCGGCGCGACGTCTCCGAGCCGGTCTTCGGCCACGCCCAGGGCGGCAAGCGCGAATACGTGCACCCGGGCAACCGCGAGTACGTCAAGGGCGACCGCATCGAGCGGCCGCAAGGCGGTGGCGGCAGCGGCGGCGGCTCGCAGGCCAGCGACTCCGGCGAGGGCGAGGACGACTTCGTCTTCCACCTCACCAAGGAGGAGTTCATGCAGGTCTTCTTCGAGGACCTGGCCCTGCCCCACCTCGTCCGCACCCAGCTCGCCGAGGTGCCCGAGTGGAAAAGCCACCGCGCCGGCTTCACCACCGACGGCACGCCGGCCAATCTGCACGTCGTGCGCTCGATGCGCGGGGCGCTGGCCCGGCGTATCGCCCTGGGTGGCGAGACCCGCCGGGAGATCCGCCAGCTCGAGGCCCGGCTGCTGCACCTGAGGTCGCATCCGCATGCCGGCGAGGCCCTGATCCAGAAGGAAATCCGCGACACCGAGGCCCTGCTGGAGGCGTTGCGCGCCAAGGCCCGCCGCGTGCCCTACCTCGACCCGATCGACCTGCGCTACCGCAACCGGGTCCGGGTGCCCGTGCCCAGCGCCAAGGCCGTGATGTTCTGCCTGATGGACGTCTCGGGCTCGATGGACGAGCAGCGCAAGGACATGTCCAAGCGCTTCTTCATGCTGCTGTACCTCTTCCTGACACGGCACTACGAGAAGATCGACCTGGTCTTCATCCGCCACCATACCCAGGCTGCCGAGGTCACCGAGGACGAGTTCTTCCACGCCACCGAGACCGGCGGCACCGTGGTGTCGAGCGCGCTGCACCTGATGCACGAGATCATCCGCGCGCGCTACCCCAGCAGCGAATGGAACATCTACGGCGCCCAGGCCAGCGACGGCGACAACTGGCACCACGACAGCGGCCGCTGCCGCCAGTTGCTGGACGAGCAGATCCTGCCTCTGGTGCGCTACTACGCCTACGTGCAGGTGGCTGAAGCCGAGCAGAACCTTTGGGAGGAGTACACCCAGTTGCTCGAGATCCACCCCCACTTCGCGATGCGCAAGGTGGCCGAGGCCTCCGACATCTACCCGGTGTTCCGTGAGCTGTTTCGCAAGGAGGGAGCCCCCGCATGAACGCCGACCGCCCCCGCGAACGCCTGCCCAGCCCGCCGGACTGGACCTTTGAGCTGATCGAGCAGTACCACGCCGAGATCGAGCGCGTGGCCCACCAGACCTACCAGCTCGACACCTACCCCAACCAGCTCGAGATCATCACGGCCGAGCAGATGATGGATGCCTACGCCTCGGTGGGCATGCCCGTGATCTACCGTCACTGGTCCTACGGCAAGCAGTTCATCGCCACCGAAAAGAGCTACCGGCGCGGCCACATGGGGCTGGCCTATGAGATCGTCATCAACTCCGACCCCTGCATCGCCTACCTGATGGAAGAAAACACCATGGCCATGCAGGCCCTGGTGATCGCCCACGCCGCCTACGGGCACAACAGCTTCTTCAAGGGCAACTACCTGTTCCGCATGTGGACGGACGCCTCGTCCATCATCGACTACCTCGTCTACGCGAAGAACTACATCGCCGAATGCGAGGAGCGCCACGGCGTCGAGGCGGTGGAGGATTTGCTCGACTCCTGCCACGCACTGATGAACCATGGCGTCGATCGTTACCGCCGCCCGCAAAAGCTCTCGCTGTCGCAGGAGCAGGCCCGCCGCGAGGAACGCGAGCACTACCTGCAGCAGCAGGTCAACGACCTGTGGCGCACCCTGCCGCGGCGCGGCGACCGCGCCAGCGAGGACGAGGCCGCCTCGCGCCGCTTCCCAAGCGAGCCCCAGGAGAACATCCTCTACTTCATCGAGAAGAATGCCCCGCTGCTCGAGCCCTGGCAGCGCGAGGTCGTGCGCATCGTGCGCAAGATCGCGCAGTACTTCTACCCGCAGCGCCAGACCCAGGTGATGAACGAGGGCTGGGCCACCTTCTGGCACTACACCCTGCTCAACACCCTGTACGACGAAGGCCTGCTGGCCGACGGCTTCATGATGGAGTGGCTGCAGTCGCACACCAACGTGATCTTCCAGCCCCCGGTGGGGCACCGCGCCTACAGCGGCATCAACCCCTACGCCCTGGGCTTTGCGATGTTCAGCGACCTCAAGCGCATCTGCGAACAGCCTACCGAGGAAGACCGCCGCTGGTTCCCCGACATCGCCGGCAGCCCCTGGCTGCCCACGCTCGACTATGCGATGCGCAACTTCAAGGACGAAAGCTTCGTCGGCCAGTTCCTCAGCCCCAAGGTGATGCGCGACTTCCGCCTGTTCGCAATCCGCGACGACGAGGACGAGCCCGAGCTGGAGGTCTCGGCCATCCATGACGACAGCGGCTACCGGGCCCTGCGCGAATCGCTGTCACGCCAGTACGACCTGAACCACCGCGAGCCCAACATCCAGGTCTGGAGCGTCAACCTGCGCGGCGACCGCTCGCTCACCCTGCGCCACACCCAGCACCACAACCGTCCGCTGCACGACAGCGCCCAGGAGGTGCTCAAGCACGTCGCCCGCCTGTGGGGCTTCGACGTGCACCTGGACAGCGTGGACGACCAGGGCCGCGTCACCAAGCAATGGACGGCGGTGGCGCCCAAGCACTGAGGGCTCAAGGCGCTCCCAGCTCCCACACCCAGGCTGGCGGCGCGTTGCGCCACACCACGGTGCGCTTGCGCCACGCCAGGCCCTCGCCCAATTGCAGGTCGAAGGGCGCGCGCGGCTGGTAGGTGTACTGGATCAGGCGCCGCTGCGGCCGCGCCCGCAGGAAGCGCTCGATCGCGCGGCTGCTGCCATCGCGCCAGCGCGGCGGCAGCGAACGAAAGGGCAGCGAGGACACCAGCACCACCGGCTCTTCCCCTTCGGGCCAAGCCTCGAGCACCTCGTGGGCCGGCGCCTGCAACACCGTCATGCCCGCAAAGCGCTCGCGCAACCGATGGGCCAGCTCGGGTTGCAGCTCCACCACCGTGGTCGGCACCTCGGGGTGACGCTCACACAAGGCCTCGGTGATCGCCCCGGTGCCGGCGCCGAGCTCGACGATGCGCCCGGCGCCGTCGGCACCCTGGGCCATCGCCTGCGCCAGGTGGCGAGACGAGGGCCAGATCGCGCCGACCATCGTCGGCCGCGCAAAGGCCAGCATCATGAAGGCGGTGGCTGCTCGCATGCGTATCGACCAACCCGTGTGATGGCGATCCGGTCACTGTAGAGCCTGTCCGCCCCGTCCGCAAGGGCCTGGAAACCACGCCTTACCAATCGAAGATCTTGCCCGGGTTCATGATGTTCTTCGGGTCCAACGCGCGCTTGATCGCACGCATCAAGGCCACGGCGCTTTCGCCCGCTTCCTCGCGCAGAAAACCCATTTTGTGCAGACCGATGCCATGTTCGCCGGTGCACGTGCCTTCCAGGCGCAGCGCACGCGCGACGAGCTGCTGGTTCAGCCGCTCGGCCAGCTCACGCTCCTCGGGGCGGGCCGGGTCGATCAGATAGCCCACATGGAAATTGCCATCGCCCACATGGCCCACGATGAAATACGGCAGGCCCGCTGCGTCGGCCTCGGCCGCCGTTTGCAGCAAACACTCGGCCAGGCGCGAGATCGGCACGCAGGCATCGGTGGTCACCGCGCGACAGCCCGGCTTCATCTGCAACGCCGCGAAATAGGCGTGGTGACGCGCCGTCCACAGCTTCGTGCGCTCCTCGGGCGTGGTGGCCCACTGGAAGTCTTCGCCGCCCAGGTCGCTGGCGATCTCCTGCACCACCTGCGCCTGTTCCTGCACGCCCGCCGGGCTGCCGTGGAATTCCATCAACAGCATCGGGCCCTCGCGCAGCGTGAGCTTGTCATGGCGGTTCACCGCGCGCACGGCGTTGGTGTCCAGCAGCTCGCAGCGTGCGATCGGCACGCCCATCTGGATGATCTGGATGGTCGTGTTCACCGCCGCCTCCAGCGAGGGGAAGGAACACACCGCCGCCGACACCGCCTCGGGCTGCGGGTACAGGCGCAGCGTGATCTCGGTCATCACACCCAGCGTGCCCTCACTGCCCACGAACAGGCGCGTGAGGTCGTAGCCCGCGCTGGACTTGCGCGCGCGCGTGCCGGTGTGCACCACCTCGCCCGAGGCCGTCACCACCGTCAGCCCCAGCACGTTCTCGCGCATCGTGCCGTAGCGCACCGCGTTCGTGCCCGAGGCCCGCGTGGCGCTCATGCCGCCAATCGAGGCATCGGCGCCCGGGTCGATCGGAAAGAAGAGGCCCGTGTGGCGGATCTCGTTGTTCAGCTGGGTGCGCGTCACACCCGCCTGCACCGTCACGGTCAGGTCCTCGGCGTTCACCGCCAGCACGCGATTCATGCGCGACAGGTCGAGGCTCACGCCGCCGTGCACCGCCAGCAGATGGCCTTCCAGCGAGGACCCCACGCCATAGGGGATCACCGGCACCGCGTGCGCGGCCGCCAGCTTCACCACCTCGGCCACCTCCTCGGTGCTCTCGGCAAACACCACCACATCGGGCGGCGGCACGTCGAAGGGCGACTCATCGCGCCCGTGCTGCTCACGCACCGCCTGGGCCGTGGAACACCGGTCCCCAAACCGCGCCTTCAGCGCCTCGATCATCGCCACCGGCACCGGCCGGGGCTCGTAGGTGGGCAGCACGTGGCCGGGCAAGGGGGCGTTCATGGCTTGTCTCCTCTGCGGCATCCAGGCCGGGGATCCACACATTACAAGCGTTTACTTTAAGCCGCCTGAATCCGGGGCGCATCCGGGTCGCCCACACGGCAAACTATGGATCGGCATTTCGAAGCCTCACAGGGAGAACACATGAACATCGACAGCCAAGGTCTGGTCCAGGATCCGCGCGTGCGGCTGGCCATCAGCCCGAACATCGAACGCGGCCCGATGACCACGGTTCGCGGCATCGTGGTCCACCAGACCGACAGCCCCACGGCCGCCGCCACCCTCAACAGCTATCGCTCACCCGGCGCCAATGGCGCGCACTTCCTGATCGACCGCGACGGGACGATCTACCAGACGGCTTCCATATTGAAAGTGACGTGGCACGTCGGCCTTCTGAAGGCTCGCTGTCTGGCTGAACACCGGTGTGCGCCCACAGAACTCCGAGCCCTCCAGAAGTTTGACCCTCGCGGCGAGCACCGTCGCGAAATGGCCAAAGCTCACCCGGAGCGATATCCCTCCAATCAGGATGCGATCGGTATCGAACTGGTCGGGCAGGCGCTACCCGTCGATGCTCCCAAGGATGACGACAAGACGTTCGAACCTGTCACTGCAGCGCAGAATGCTTCGCTCCAATGGATCGTGCGCAGCTTGTCACTCGCTTTGGGCGTTGCCATGGCCGAAGTCTTCCGGCACCCCGTCGTCTCACGCAAGAACCGCAGCGAAGCTGAAAGCGCCGTGTGGCAATGAAGGGAGAGACTGTGAAGCACAAGCTGTTCGCCTTTGTGGCGGCGCTGATGGTGAGCACGCAGGCGCTGTCGGCCGGGATCGATGACGGCACCGAGCCGCTGCGCACACCAACGCATCTTCCGGAGGTGCGCTGGGTCGTCATCGAATCCAATGGCCAACGCAACACACAGACATCCTCTGAACCAATGGACTGCTCGCGCTTCATCGTCAGTCAACGGGAAGTCGCCAGCTTTTTGCGCCGCAGTGGGGCTGTCAGTGGTCGCGACTACATGGAGATACTCAATTGGACGCCGTGCTATGCCACAGGCAAAGTGGGGTTCGTCGATGGGCGGACTGCTCGATGGTTCATCAGGCTGGGCCATTCGGGATGGGTAGCCCCGGACAACGCAGAGCACAGAATCTATCTTTACTGCCCCGAGTGCCGCCTTGCCGGCCAACGCCTGCCCTGAGTGGGCTCTCTCTGCAGTACGATGCCCCCATGGGCAACCGACTCACACAGATCGCCACGCGCACCGGCGACGATGGCACCACCGGGCTGGGCGACGGCAGCCGCGTGGCCAAGGACCACCCGCGCATCCAGGCCATGGGTGACGTGGACGAACTCAACTCGCACCTCGGCGTGCTGCTGGCCGAACCGCTGCCGCCGGCGGTGCGCGAGCTGCTGGTGGGCATCCAGCACGAACTGTTCAACCTGGGCGGCGAGCTGTCGATGCCGGGCCACACGCTGCTGAAGGACACGGCCGTGCTGGCACTGGACGAGGCGCTGGCCGAGCACAACGCCGCCCTGCCCCGGCTCAAGGAGTTCATCCTGCCGGCCGGCACCCGCGCGGCCAGCCTGGCCCATGTGTGCCGCACCGTGGCGCGCCGCGCCGAACGCGCCGTGGTGGCACTGGCCGCGCACGAGC
>NZ_JBKBVU010000199.1:0-1608 GCF_046289365.1 Caldimonas sp.
GGGTGCGGCCGCACGTGGCGGTGGTCGGCGCCGGTCCGGCCGGCCTGATGGCCGCCGAGACCCTCAGCCGCCTGGGGCTGGCCGTGGATGTGTACGACCGCATGCCCTCGGCCGGCCGCAAGTTCCTGCTGGCCGGCAAGGGCGGGCTCAATCTCACGCATTCCGAGCCGCCGCCGGCGTTTCTGTCGCGCTATGGCCCACAGCGGGCCGCGGTGGCGCCCTGGCTGGAGGCCTTTGGCGCCGAGGCCCTGCGCGCTTGGGCGGGCAGCCTGGGCATCGAGACCTTTGTCGGCACCTCGGGGCGCGTGTTTCCGAAGGACATGAAGGCCGCGCCTTTGCTGCGCGCCTGGCTGCACCGGCTGCGCGAGGCCGGGGTGCGCTTGCACATGCGTCACCGCTGGGTTGGCTGGTCTGGGGCGCGCGACTTGGTCATGGACACGCCCACCGGCCCGGTCCTCGTGCAGCCCGAGGCCGTCGTGCTGGCCCTGGGGGGCGGGAGCTGGTCGCGCCTGGGCTCCGACGGAGCCTGGGTGCCGCTGCTGGCCGGGCGGGGCGTGGCGGTGCGGCCGCTGCTGCCGGCCAACTGCGGCTTCGACGTGGCCCGCCCCGGGCCTCAGGGCGAGACGGTGCCGGGCTGGTCCGAGCATTTGCGCAGCCGCTTTGCCGGCCAGCCGGTCAAGCCGGTGGTGCTGAGCCTGACCGCCCCCGGCGGCGAGCGCTTCGTGCGCCGGGGCGAATTCGTGCTCACCGACACCGGCATCGAGGGCAGCCTGGTCTATGCGGCATCGCGCCTGCTGCGCGAGGCGATCGCGGCCCGGGGATGGGTGGACATCCACCTCGACCTCATGCCCGACTGGCCGGCCGAGCGGGTGCTGGCCGAGGTGATCCACCCGCGCGGTTCGCGTTCGTGGTCCAGCCACCTGCAAAGCCGCCTGGGCCTCAAGGGCCTGAAGGTGGCGCTGCTGCATGAGGTGCTGGGCCCCTTGGCCAAGGACGAACCCGTGGCCGTGGCAGCCGCTCTCAAGGCCTTGCCCTTGCGGCTGGTGTCGCCACGCCCGCTGGATGAGGCCATCAGCTCGGCCGGCGGCGTGGGCTTCGAGGCCCTGGACGAGCACCTGATGCTGCGCCCGCTGCCCGGGGTGTTCTGCGCCGGTGAGATGCTCGACTGGGAGGCTCCCACCGGCGGCTACCTGCTCACAGCCTGCTTTGCCAGTGGCCGTTGGGCCGGCCAGGGGGTGGCGCGCTGGCTGGGTGCTGTGTGATACCGCGCACCCCGACCGAGGCGAAAAACGCCTCCACCGCCTCGGTGTAGGGCCCCGGGCGGCCCAGCTCGCTGTTGATGTCGCCGTGCGACAAGTCCACGGGCATCAACACCGCCCGCCCGCCGGCCTGCTGCACCGCCTGGGCCATGCGCTGGTTCTGCTCGCGCGCGTCGTCGCGCCGGGCGGCATGAACCAGCAGCAGCGGCGCAGGCCGGGGCTGCAACTGGTGCACCGGCGACACCTGGCGCCAGTAGCGGGGGTCGTCGCCGAAGGCGTTGCGGTACAGGCGCAGCGGCTGGTCCTGCATCAGGGCCGGCACGTCCAGGGCCGCGCTGTCCAGCAACAC
>NZ_JBKBVU010000199.1:1618-5734 GCF_046289365.1 Caldimonas sp.
GTAGCACCAGCCCGTGCGCCAGGGTGCGCAGGTTGTCCAGCCGCACTGCGTCCAGGGCCGCGCTGTCCAGCAACACCGTACCCGCCCAGGGGCGCACGCCGTGGGCTCCTGCCAGGCCGCGGTCGGCCGTCACCAGGGCCGCCAGGTGCGCCCCGGCCGAATGCCCCATCAGCACGATGCGATCGGGGTCGGCTCCCCAGTCGCGTGCCTGGGCCTGCACGAAGGCCATCGCACGGGCCACGTCCCGGGCCTGCTCCAGCGGGTCGGCCTCGGGCAGCAGGCGGTAGTTGATCGAGACGAACGCATGGCCCTGCGGGAGCCAGCGTTGCACCTTGTGATGCACCACCCGGCGTAACGCCTTGTCGCCGAATCGCCATGCGCCGCCATGCACCATCACGAGGAGCGCGCCACTGGCCGGTCCCGACGGCAAGTAGGCATCCAGGCGTTGGCGCGGATGGGGGCCATAGGGGATGTCCCGGTCCAGCCGCGGGGGGCCGGCTTCGGCGGGGGGAATGGACGACGGATGCCGTGCCTCGGCCGGGCTGGCGCAGCCCAGCAAAGTCTGGCCGGTCAGGCCCAGGGCGCCCATCAGGAGCAAGCGACGGTGCGGGGACGGTTTCATGCAGAGCTCCGGCGGTGGCGATGAGCGCATCTTCGGCAAGGCTTGCAAAGCGCGAGGGGTTCGGATGTCAAGAATCGTGAAGCCGCAGCAACGCTAGCCCAGCGCCCGGCGCCAGGCGGCGTCCTCCAGATGCTGCGCCACGGCATCGGCCAGCCGGTTCAGGCTGGCTTCGCGCAGGGCGTTCAGGTCGATGGCGGCGGCGGCGTCGAGCCCTGCCCAGCGCAGCAACGCGGCCTGGGCCTCGGGGGCGTCGAAAAGACCGTGCACATAGGTGGCCAGGATCTGGCCGCCGGGGTCGCGCACACCGTCGGGGCGGCCGCCGAGATCGAGCAGCGGGTGGTCCAGCGCCGCGCCCGTGCTCACGCCCGCGTGGATCTCGTAGCCCGCTACCGCCTCGCCGCCGGGCAGCAGCCGGCCGTGCACCTGGCGCAACTGTTTCTCGGGCGCGAGTGTGGTCTCCAGGGCCAGCCAGCCCAGGCCCGGCATCGAGCCCGGCGGGCCCTCCAGGCCCTGCGGGTCGTGCAGCGCGCGACCCAGCATCTGCAGGCCGCCGCAAATGGCAATCAGCTTGCCGCCATAGCGCAGGTGGCGGGCCAGGTCGCGGTCCCAGCCGCGTTCGCGCAAGGCGCGCAGGTCGGCCTGCACACTCTTGCTGCCCGGCAGCACCACCAGGTCGGCCGGGGGCAGCGGCTGGCCCGGGCCGGCGAGGATCAGCTCCACCTGCGGGTGCATGCGCAGCGCATCCACGTCGGTGTGGTTTGAAATGCGCGGCAGCACCGGCACCACCACGCGCAGGCGCTGCGCATCGGTCTTGGCCAGACGCTCGCGGGGCAGGGCGTCCTCGGCATCGAGCATCAGGCCGGTGAGGTAGGGCAGCACACCCAGCACGGGTTTGCCGCTGCGATCCTCCAGCCAGCGCAGGCCCGGTTCCAGCAGCGACACGTCGCCGCGGAAGCGGTTGATCACGAAGCCGCGCACGCGGGCGCGTTCGCTGTCGCTCAGGCAGTCCAGCGTGCCCAGCAGGTGGGCGAAGACGCCGCCGCGGTCGATGTCGGCCACCAGGATCACCGGGCAGTCCACCGCTTCGGCAAAGCCCATGTTGGCGATATCGCGCTCGCGCAGGTTCACCTCGGCCGGGCTGCCTGCGCCTTCCACCAGCACCACTTCGTGGGCGGCGCGCAGCCGCTCGTAGCTCTCCAGCACATAGGGCAGGGCCAGCGGCTTGTACTCGTGGTATTCGATCGCATCGGCATTGAAGCGCGCGCGGCCCTGGATGATCACCTGCGCGCCGGTGTCGCTGTTGGGCTTGAGCAGCACCGGGTTCATGTCGGTGTGCGGCGCCAGCCCACAGGCCTGGGCCTGCAGCGCCTGCGCGCGGCCGATCTCGCCACCGTCGGCCGTCACGGCCGAGTTCAGCGCCATGTTCTGCGGCTTGAAGGGCGCCACGCGCCGGCCGTGGCGATGGAAGAGCCGGCCGAGCGCCGCCACCAGCGTGGACTTGCCGGCATCGCTCGTGCAGCCCTGCACCATCAGCGTGCCGCGGAAGCGTTCATAGAAGGAGGGCATCGCGCGATTATGATTTCGCCCGGCCCGCCCCATGTCCTTCGCCCCTCCATCCTTCCCCTTCGACCTTGCGCTCGCGCAGCCCGGCTGGCTGTGGAGCCTGTGGCTGGGTGTGGCACTCGATGCCTTGCTGGGTGAACCGAAGCGCTGGCATCCGCTGGTGGGTTTCGGCCGCTGGGTGGGGTTCATCGAACACAGGCTGAATCGTTCCCCCTCTAAAGGGCGCGGCCTGCTGGCCTGGAGCCTGGCCGTGGGGCCGATCGTGGGCGGCTTCCTGGCCTTGCGGGCTGCCACTCCCGAGGCCTGGCGCTGGGGGCTCGATGGCCTGGTGCTGTACGCCGCGCTGGGCCTGCGCAGCCTCTTCGAACACGTGTGGCCCGTGGGGCAGGCGCTGCAGGCGCAAGACCTGCCCACCGCGCGCCGCGCCGTGCAGCGCATCGTCACGCGCGACTGCAGTGCCCTGGACGAAGCCGGCGTGGCCACGGCGGCCGTGGAGTCCACGCTGGAAAACGGCAGCGATGCCGTGTTTGCCAGCCTCTTCTGGTTTGCCATTGCGGGCGCGCCGGGCGCGCTGCTGCACCGCCTGGCCAACACGCTGGATGCCATGTGGGGCTACCGCACGCCGCGCTTCCTGCACTTCGGCTGGGCCGCGGCGCGCATCGATGACATGTTGAACTGGCTGCCCGCCCGCGCCACGGCCTTCAGCTATGCGCTGCTGGGCCACACCCGCCGCGCCTGGCGCTGCTGGCGCGCCCAGGCGTCCTTGTGGGACAGCCCCAACGCCGGGCCCGTGATGGCCGCCGGCGCGGGCGCGCTGTCGCTGCGCCTGGGCGGGGCGGCGCGCTACCACGGCCGTGTGGAAGAGCGGCCCGCACTGGGGGAGGGCGAGCGCCCGCAGGCGGCTGATGTGCACCGCGCCTGCGCCCTGCTGGGCCGCGTGCTGGTGCTGTGGCTGCTGGTGCTCAGTGGGCTGGCTGGGGTGGCCGCATGATCCCGGCTGCGCCCCGCATCCCCCACGGCGCTGACCTGCATCGCGCCATCGCACGCTACGGCTGCGCGCCCGGTGGCCAGCCCTGGCTCGACCTTTCCACCGGCATCAACCCCTGGGCCTGGCCGGTGCGCGAGCACTTGGCGCGGTTGCCTGACGCGGCCTGGCACGACCTGCCCGGCCCGGACGCCGCCGTGCGCGAGGCCTTCGAGGCCGCCTATGGCGAAGGCGCGCTGCCCGTGGCCGGCTCGCAGGCCGTCATCCAGGCCTTGCCCCGCTTGTGGCGGCGGCACTGGGGTGCCGCCCAGGTGCAGGTGCTGTGGCCCAGCTATGGCGAACACGCCGCCCGCTGGGCGCTGGAAGGCCACGCCGTGCAGGGGTTGAGCCGCGAACACCTGGGGCAAGCCGAGGCCGACGTGATCGTCATCGCCCACCCCAACAACCCCACCGGCGATACCTTCGACACCCCACGCGTGCAGGCCCTGGCTGCACGCTGCCGCCTGCTCGTCATCGACGAAGCCTTCCTGGACGTCACCGGCCAGCCCAGCCATGCCCGCCTGGGCTTGCGCAACGCGGTGGTGCTGCGCTCGCTGGGCAAGTTCTACGGCCTGGCGGGGCTGCGCGTGGGCGCGGTGGTGGCGCCAGAGGCCTGGCGCGAGGCCCTGGCCGCTGAGCTGGGCCCCTGGCCCGTGGGCGGCGTGGCCTTGCAACTGGCTGCCGCGGCGCTGCGTGATACCCATTGGCAGGCGGCCCTGCGCGGGCGCCTAGAGGCCCAAGCGCAGGCCCTGGGTGCGCTGTTGACGCGCCACGGCCTGCCGCACCTGGGCACCACGCTATTTCGCACTGTGCCCACTTCCCGCGCTGCGGCGCTGCACGACGCCTTGGCCGCGCAGGGCGTGTGGACGCGCCTGTTCGACCTGCCCGCGCCCGCCGGCCACGAGGG